>NZ_JAQNCQ010000022.1:0-11489 GCF_028368005.1 Geitlerinema sp. CS-897
ATTGCGCCATCTCGATAAGGGATATTCCCACTTTTTCAACGGAAGAGCCAAATACCCACGGTTCAAAAAGAAACGGAACGGTGGCAGTGCTGAGTTTACTAAATCGGCATTTCGTTGGAAAGACGGTTCTCTGTATTTGGCGAAAAGCCAAGAACCCCTCAATATCCGATGGAGTCGTCAACTTCCCAAAGGAGCAGAACCCTCTACCGTTACGGTGCGACTCGAACCTTCGGGACGTTGGCACGTCTCCATCTTGGTAAACGACGATACCATCAAACCGCTTCCCCAGTCCGAAAAAAGTGTTGGTGTCGATGTGGGAATTGCCCATCTCGCCATCACTTCCGATGGTGAAAAGGTGGAGAATCCCCGCCATCTGACGAAGCACTACAAACGCCTGAGACGCGCCCAAAAAGCCCTCTCTCGCAAGATGAAGGGTTCTCGAAATCGAGAAAAAGCCCGTCGTAAAGTTGCTAAAATTCACGAACAAATTAAAGATTCTCGGAGCGACTACCTGCACCAACTGACAACCCGCCTCGTTCGCGAAAACCAAACGATCGTGGTGGAAGACTTGTCGGTTAAGGGGATGGTGAGAAATCCCAAACTTGCCAAACACATCTGTGATTGTGCGTGGGGAGAGTTCGTCAACCAACTGGACTATAAGTGTCAGTGGTACGGACGAACTCTCGTCAAGGTAGATAAATGGTTCCCCAGCAGTAAACTGTGTTCGAGTTGCGGACACAAAGCTGATTCGATGGCGTTGAGTGTCAGAGAGTGGACTTGTCCGAAATGTGGGACGGTTCACGATCGGGACATCAACGCTGCACGAAACCTTTTGGCGGTGGGACACACCGTTACCGCCTGTGGAGCGAGTGTAAGACTTGAAGGACATGGTTCTGGAGAGCCACTGCGAAAAACCCGTAAGGGGAAGAAACAGGAACCCAAATCGTGAGGTTTGGGAATCACCGTCCTTCCAGGGCGTTGAGGATGTCAATGTCAAGAGTTTGCGGTTTAGACGTTAGAAACGGTTGGGGTCGATTAACGCACGATCGCCTTACAGCCCCCGTAAGAGGATATCCCAAAATCGCCGACCGAACTCGACCGACAACAGCCCAAAGATCGGCGCCGCACCGATGGCGATCGCGACTAGACCTGGCACACTAGAAGTAGCACCGAACCCGCCAACGCCGAGGGCGATTCCAACCCCGACGATCGCACCGTAGGCCCAGAAGACGCGAACGCGACGCGATCGAGGCGGTTACGGCGAGAGTTTACCCTGAGTTTAAGTCGGAACGAGTTCCCCAGGACGTAATTTCGCCCATTTTCCCATCTCTTCACGGTAACTTTCACAGCCGACCACGTCCCATTCCATTTGAATTTCGGTCTCGTCAGAGCGAATGTTGACGTTAATCGTCGGTTCGACTGGCTCGAACGTGGGAGCGTCCGTCAGATGGGGTTGTTGGTGTTGGTGTTCGACGGCGTGATACGTCACGCAGCGATCGACGTAATGACAGTTAACACAAATACACATGGTATAAAGGTCTTTGCGCTTTTTTGTTAGTCTAGCGAATGCTTTTCAATTTGCCCCGTTCGGGGGAATTGCGTTTTGTTGCAAATACTCGAATGAATTCCGTTGAGCGACGCGATCGCATTCCTGCGGTTCTGTTACCGGAAAACTGGCCGTTTAGTTTGGATTGGTTGCCCCCCGAAGCCTGTTTGGTGGGGGGTGCGGTTCGCGACGCGCTTCTCGGACGCCAATCGGATTATTTGGATCTCGATTTCGTGGTTCCCGCCAACGCCGTTGAAATCGCGCGATCGCTGGCCCGACACTACCATGCTGGATTTGTGGTGTTAGACGCCGAACGTCAAATTGCCAGAGTCGTCTTCGATCGCGCCGAGGAGCGATCGGCAGAATCTCCAGAGGTTCCCCAAGAGCGCGAGTCGCCGTTCGATCGCGCGACGGTCGATTTTGCCTTACAAGAAGGCGACACGCTCGAAATCGACTTACATCGCCGCGACTTTACCGTAAACGCCATCGCCTACAATCCCCATACCGGACAGCTTGTCGATCCGCTTGGCGGGTACGAGGACTTGCAAAACCAGCAACTTCGCATGGTGTCGCGACGCAATTTAGAAGACGATCCGCTGCGATTGTTGCGAGGATACCGACAGGCGGCGCAATTAGAATTCGAGTTAGAGTCCCAAACTCGCCAAACGATTCGGGAACTAGCACCGCTGTTGTCTCGCGTCGCCGCCGAACGGGTGTGTTCGGAATTGAGTTATTTATTCAGTTTCGATCGCGGGACGCCGTGGTTGGAAGCGGCATGGGAAGATAAGTTACTGTCGGTCTGGTTTCCCCACGCCACCGACGCTGGAGTTCGACGGTTGCGATCGCTCGATCGTGCGATGCAAGAATTCGCCGAACGCTGGACTCCCTTGTCTGAAGAATTGTCGCAACCGATTCGTCCGACGTTAAAAACCACTCGGTTGTCGGTGGCGAAGTTAGCCAGTTTGGTGCCGCCGGAAGAGAAAGCTGCCGAGCGAGAGCTGTTAAATTTGAAGTATTCGCGAGCGGAAGTCCGAGCGACCGTGACGGTACTGCAAGCTTGGAACGCCGCGAACTGCGATCGCACCTTGCGGGAGATGCCCGTGCGAGAACAGTATTTTTGGTTTAAAGCCCTCGGTGAAGAATTTCCAGCGTATGCGGCGTTGGCGGTGGCGTCGGGTATCGATTTCAGTACGATCGCCCCGTATATCGAGCGCTATCTGAGGCCGAACGATGCGATCGCCCATCCCCAACCGTTGCTTAGTGGGAAAGACTTAATCGACAAAACGGCTTTGGAGAAAGGTCCGCAAATCGGGTATTGGCTCACTGAAATTGCGATCGCCCACGCTGAGGGTAACGTCTCGACGGCGGAGGATGCCTTAAACTGGATATCGCAGGAAATCGATCGTCGATAAGCGATCGCTGGAACGTTTCCTTCTTCTCCGTTCACAGACGTGCGATTGCCCCAAACGTTGCTGTACGTTTTAACGCTGAGTCTCGTCGCTTGTCGTCAAGAGGCGAGCGTGACGGCGCGATGGCACGAAGAACCCGTCAAATATTTGCGATTGGCGGTGTTGTTTGAGAGTGCCAACTACACGACAACTGGAAACTTTGTCGAGAACTTCGACCGTGTGGGCGTGACTGTTCCCGACGAAACGCAAGACTATCGCTACGCGATCGAGCGCCTCGATTCCCGCCGCGTTCGGATCGTAGCACGTCCTAAAGCTGATGGTTTACACAGTGCGATCGCCGCCGTTGTCGGGTATGACGGGAACGCTCGCGACGCCATCTGCGTGTCTGACGATCCCGCCTCCGAACCTCCGAAGTTTCCCACAATCCCCGCGAACTTTGCCAAACCCGTGCGCTGTCCGCCGGGATCGTCTGGGGGCGAATTGTACGAACTCAGCCCAGTCAACCGTTCCCACGAATCGAGCAGCTTCTGACACGGGACGCGATCGATCTTAAAGGACTCGGTTGAAAAAGCAGCTTCGCGCCCCGGTATGACAAGCCACGTCGCCGATCTGTTCGATTTTGACCAGAATCACATCCGCATCGCAGTCGTAATAGAGCGATTTCACTTTTTGAATGTGTCCCGAGGTCGCGCCTTTGTGCCAGAGTTCTTGTCGAGAGCGGCTCCAGTAGTGCATTTCACCGGTTTCGATCGTTCGCTCTAAGGCGTTTCGGTTCGTCCACGCCATCATTAACACGGTTCCGTCGCGATCGTCTTGGGCGATGGCAGGAATTAAGCCGCGATCGTCAAATTTTAAGGTATCGATCCAGTGGCGATCGCTCGAGCTAGCTGTACCCGGTTCGTTGAGATTGGCGATCGTTTTTTCGTTAGATGTCATTACCGTTTATTTAGGGAGCTTTTGCACCCCACTCTCGCTTTTTACAGTTATATTTATAAGAATTATATTTCTATAATTCCCTTCTTGATTTTATCACAGATCGACAATAACGCAATGACAATTTAAGAGATTACTCGTTAAAGCGATCGCCCCAAAAACGGCACGTTCGAGCAAGAAAATCACATACGAACATTAGTTCATTTATTAAAATAAATGCTGTTTTGTATTTTTTTTCGTTTGTATTTACGCCAACAATGAGATTTTGCGATCGAGCGAATTTTATACGGAAACAGATTCCATATTAGACGTTTATTTTCAACGCATCTTGTGTTTTAACGTCTGACTCGATCGCACGCAGTTGCGACCTCCAGCTTTCGCCTCGTACAAAGCAACATCGGCGGTGGCGATCAAAGAGGCCGGTTGCACTCGTGGCTGGGGAATTTGAGTCCCCACTCCCGCACTCAAAGTCACGACCGGACATACTGACGAGCGTACGTGAGGAATTTGCAAACTGACAATTCGATCGCAAATGGCTTTAGCTAAATATAACGCCGCTCGAGCGTCAGTTTCGGGCAAAATAACGGCAAACTCTTCCCCACCGTAGCGAGCGACGACATCGCTGGAACGGTTGACGACACAGCTAATCGTCTCGGCCACTTTTTGCAGGCACTCGTCCCCAGCTAAATGACCGTAACAATCGTTAAACCGCTTAAAAAAATCCACATCGCATAAAATCAGCGAAAGAGGCAACTTTCCTCTAGCACACCGTCGCCATTCTCGCTCGAGAATTGTGTCGAAATGGCGGCGGTTGGCCACCTGCGTTAAACCATCTAAAGATGCCAGCAGTTGCAGTTCGCGATTGGTCGATTCTAAAGTCTGATAGAGCTGAATTTGCTGGATACCGATCGCCAGTTGCTTGGCAATCTGTTCGAGAAGGTCGATCTCTGTCGGTTGCCACTGCCGCGACTCGCGACAGTGATGTGCGACGAGAAATCCCCACAGTAATGTTTGAGATGGGGTATCTTCGAGGCGGCGATCGTTAATCCAAACAGGTATAACGAGCTTCGCTTTCACCGCGAAAGTCTGACATAACTGTTCGGGCCAGACATCGAACACTGTTAAATCGACGATCGATCCTTCGGGATCGCGCAGGGCGAAAATAGGAGGGTTCCCGATACGCCATCCCAAAGTCGAAGTACAATTGCTCGAACGAGATTCGACGAGTACGGTCGTGCCGCCATCAGGCGTACAGTGTTGAACCAACACGCGATCGCAGTGCAGAACCATCCGTACTTCATCGACCGTCGTTTGTAAAATCTCACAGAGATCGAGCGATCGGTGAATGCGTTCGGCAATGCTGCCGAGAAGTTGTTCGCGTGCTAGTTGTTGCTTTAAGGCCGCCTCGGTCGTTTGTAAACGAGTCAGGGTCTGCTTGCGTTCGATGGCATAGCGCACCGCTCGTAACAGCCATTCCGCTTGGAAATTCCCCTTCACCAAATAGTCTTGAGCGCCTTCTCTCAAGGCGGCGATCGCGGTCGTTTCGTCGTCGAGTCCCGTTAAAACGACAATGGGGGTTTCCCCTGCAATATCGTTAGCTTGCCGCAAGGTCTCGAGTCCGTAACTGTCGGGTAAGTTGAGGTCGAGTAAAATAGCATCGAACGATCGCCGCGCGACGGTCTCGATCGCCTCGCCCAAGGTTTCGACGACGACGAGCTGACAGGGACAGATCGACCCGCGTTCGAGTAGCTTACCGATGAATTTAACATCGGCAGGACTGTCTTCAACGAGTAACACCTGTAAGAGTTGTTGGTTCATCATGGACGTGTTGCGGTCGAGGAATCTTTCGGAAGCGTCCAAAAAAATGTCGTTCCCTGGCCGAGTTCCGATTCGACCCAAATTCGTCCGTCGTGACCTTCGACAATCCGCTGGCAGATGGCCAGTCCGATGCCCGTACCGGGATACTGTTCGTGACTGTGTAGGCGTTGAAAGATTTTAAAAATTCGGGCGAAGTCTTCGGACTCGATACCGATGCCGTTGTCGGAGATACTAAAGCACCACTCTCCATTAATAGCTTTAACACCAATGTAAACGTGAGGTGTTACGGTCGGTCGTCGGTAGTGAAGGGCGTTTTCGAGAAGGTTTTGAAACAAGCGGATCAGTTGGAGTTCGTTGGCCTTGACAGTCGGTAACGCCTCGATCTCGACGATCGCGCCGCACCGGTCGATCGTTTCTTTGAGGTTGTCGAGAACGATTTGGAGGACTCGATTGCAGTCGGTTGGCTCGAACGTACCAGAGTCGGTATCGAGTTGCGAATACGCCAGTAGGTCTCGGATCAGTTGCTGCATTCGTTTGACTGCCCCGACAATACGTTCGAGATAGTGCCGAGCTTGGGGATCGAGGCGATCGCCGTACTGCAACTCGAACAACTGTACGTTGGCAGTGATGCTCGTTAACGGCTGCTGGAGGTCGTGGGACGCAACGCAGGCAAATTCTTCGAGGTCTCGGTTCGAGCGTTGCAGCTCTCGGTTGAGTTGGCGCAGGCGATCGAAGATCTGCTGTCGTTCGATGGCGTACTGAATCGCTCGCCGCAGCCAAGGACCGCGGATTTCACTTTTGACGAGGTAGTCTTGAGCGCCGTTACGAAGGGATTCGGCAGCAATTTCTTCGCTATCTAAACCTGTCAGGACGACGATGGGAATATCGGGGGCGTCGGCAGCAATGGTCGCGATGGTCTCGAGACCGACGCTATCGGGCAAACTGAGATCGAGCAAAATTGCATCGAAGGATTGCTGCGCGATCGCCCCTCTAGCGTCTTGCAAGGTTTCGACCCACGACAACTCGTACTGCACCCGTTCTCTCGACCCTCGCTCGCTTCCGCCATCGGCAGCAAGCAGTTTTCGCATGAGCTGAGCGTCAGCGGCGTTGTCTTCGACTAACAAGAGCTTGACGATTTTTCGTGTCATCGCGCCCGTTTACAAACGTCTGAAAAGTTCGCGACTCAACCCAATTACGTTTGACGCGAATTTCAGGTGTCGTTATCGCTGAGGTCGCTTCGTGCGCCATCGCACGAACTTGAGTGCAACTCTCCTGGGGATTTCCTTTATTGTATAGTTTCCCTCAAGATAATACATATTTTTGAATATTTTGAAAGCTATTTAATGAATCGTAAATTCACGCTTGACTTAGCCGTTTTACCTCGATCGACCCCTTACAACCATCGATTCAGCGGGGCGATCGCCAGGGAACGACATCGACTTCCGTGTTCTCCCAATAGCAAAAGAGGCGGATCGAATCCGCCCCTAAACGAGCGATCGCCAAACGAACAGTTGCTCGAACACTGTCCGCTGACACTGAATGAACTATAAGGGCGCGGCTTCTTCGTTGCTCTCCGTATCGGTACGAGAGATTTGGAAACGCTCGATCGACCGTGCCAAAGCCACCTCTAACTGACGGCCGGGATCGAGAAACACCCAACCTCGCTCGGTTAACTGCTTCACCTCAAAGTGCAAATGCGGCCCGGTCGAATATCCCGTACTGCCCACGCGGCCGATGACTTGTCCTTGTTCGACGCGATCGCCCGGTCGCACCAACAACTCGGACATATGGGCGTAGAGGGTTTCTGCCGTGCCGTCGTTGTGTTCGAGAATCACCGTCAACCCGTATCCACCGAGCGCGTCGGCGACGGCGACTCGTCCCGTAAACGCTGCCAACACGGGCGTTCCCAAGGGTGCGGCGATATCCGTCCCCGTGTGGAAACGACGGGTTCCAGCGATGGGATGGTGTCGCCAACCGAAAAACGAGCTGATCGGTGCCGGAATCGACAGGGGGAAAATCAAGTGAGTGTCGCCGTTCCCCATCTGTCCGAAGGGACGCACAGCCATGTCTCGTAAAATCTGCGCTTCCATCTGGGCATAGTTGAAATCTGCCGACGGTAAACTCGAGGGATCGACCCCCGGCACGTTGGCGGCGATGGGAGCGAATCCTGACGGTTGTGCTTGGGAAATGGGCGTCGGCATCACGTCTTGATACGCCACGGGTGCTGAATCCCATTGAGATTCCGGTAACTGTTGTTGAGATGGGGAGGCCGGAGGACAAAAGCTGCCAGGGACGGCTTGTCCGCGCGATACCGCCGCTTCACATCCAGTCGATCGCTCCTCGAACACGACCACAGGTGCTTCGTCGGGTGTTGTCGCCCCCACGCTGTAATCGGTCGTGTCGATGTAGCTGTGTTGGGGGGGGAGTGTCGGACGCTCGAGCTGAGGTGGCGCGATCGGTTCGGGTGGGGCGATCGGCTCTTCATAAACGGGTGCGGGGTTTGCCGACGCTGGCGGCGCTTCAAATACCGCATCGGGTGCAACGCCTTTGTAGTCCGTGGTAGCGGAGGGAGCGGGTTCTCCCATATAAACGTCAGTTTTGGAGGGAGCTTTAGCCAACGCTGCGCTACTGCTGAGAAGGCTGAGGCTGCTAATCCAGCTTACGCTCCGCAGGAAAGGAAAACGGCGTGGGTTTGAAGGTGTCGAACGTTTGTGCATATCTTCCCGTTGAGTGCGATCCGAAAGGTCGGCGATGTGGCTTGGCGATCTGGACGATCGGGCTTTGGGTTTAAATCTGAAAGTATAGTTATATAGTAACGTATCTCTTTACATTGGTTAATTATTGCAAAAGACTAATCCAAAGTGTAAAGCAAACTGTTTCCGATGTGGATCGGGGGGGGGAGAAGGGGAGAGGGGGAGAGGGGGAGAGAGGGAGAAACAGTTATCTGTTTGCTGTCTTCACTGTTGCCTGTTGCCTGTTGTTGCCTGTTCCCTGTCTTCACTGGTGACTGGTGACTGGTGACTGGTGACTGTTCTCTCATCTCCTCATCTCCTCGTAAGGAATCCGGACGCGGCCCGGCGGAAGCTGGAGTTGGGTTCCGAGGCGGGTACGAACGCGGAGATAACCGTTGGGGGCAACGCCGACGATGGTTCCGGCGAGTCCGTCAATATCGATCGCGCGGTTGAGATGGGCCAGAAGCTGCTGGTACTCCGGTAGAATGCTGTCGATGCCCTGGGTTCGGAGTTGGGACAGTCCGCGATCGATTCCCAACATCACTAAAGCCGCTAAGAACTCTAGCGAACACGACGCCACGTCCGGGTTTTCGTGCCAAAACTGTTGTAAGTTAATCCCCAGTTCGGGAACTGGGTTACACCGGTTAATCCCGACGCCGATGACGGCTTGAGCGATGCGATCGCCTTTTAGACGCGTTTCTGTGAGAATTCCCCCGAGTTTGTGTCCGTTCAACAGCAAATCGTTCGGCCATTTCAGCCATACCGGGATCGAGCGCGATCGCAGGATTGTCGCGATTCCCCACGCACTGGCCAGGGTAAGCTGGCCGCTGTAGCGCGTCGGAACCTCGACCGTCCAATAGGCCGACAGGTACAGTCCCCCCACTGAGGAGTCCCACTGACGAGACCACTGCCCCCGACCTGCTGTTTGACGGGCAGCGATTAAAACAGTTCCCGAGGGCGATCCCCCGTCAACCCGTTCCCACAGTAGGCGATTGGTCGAAGAAACTTCATCTAACACTTCGATCGCCAACCTGGACGGTGTGAATTCGTGGGTTTCCTGCAACACCGCTAACGCCGCTTCAATTCGCTCTATCGATGGCGCGATCGCCTTCACGTTTCAATATCTCCGCTCGCGATTTCTCCACACTGGGTCGGCGACCCAAACCCGGACTACGGTAACATGAAGTCAAGATAATTCAACAACAACTCAACGGTTTCACTTCGACTTCGCCCCTCCACGAAACCTTTCGCATCCGTTGTTTTTTATTACTTTTTTGAAAATGACCACTTGGCAATGGCAGACGTGGCAAGGAAAACCTTACTTAACTTGCAGTTTGCTCGACCCGTTTTCCCACGGCTTTTTTACACGGCAGTTTCGACCCGACACGCCTCGGGAGTTAGTGCGCGTTCTCGATGCTGAGGCGACGGCGTACCGAACCCAGCAAGTTCACGGTCGCGCGATCGCTCGTACTTGCCATCTCGAACCCCTCGCTTCAGAGACGGTGGCAGATTTACAACCCGCCGACGGTATTCTCACTCATCCTGACGGGAATACGAAAGAATCTGTGTGGGTTTGCAGTGCCGACTGTACGCCGGTTCTCATCGCGGACGTGCGGCGGGGGTGCGTCTCGGCGATTCATGCGGGATGGCGAGGAACGGCGGCGAAAATCGTTCCCGAAGCGATCGCGGCCTTTCGCGAGGGGGGGAGTCGTCACGAAGATTTGCGGGTCGCCTTGGGACCGGCGATTTCCGGGGATCTGTATCAAGTTTCGTCTGACGTGGCGGTACGAGTGGGACGCTCGATCGTCGCCGTTCGCGACGATACCTCAGATGACGAGATTCTCCAGCAGGTTTCGACACTTCCCGATTCTCCAGTTTTACCGGATTCCGAACCGGGAAAAGTGCGCCTCGACGTGCGGCAAGCGATTCGCCTGCAACTCGATCGCCTCAATATTTCTCCCGAACAGATCGCCGTATCTTCTGACTGTACTTATCAGCAAAGCGATCGCTTTTTCTCCTATCGCCGAACGGGAGAAAAGAAGGTTCAATGGTCGGGAATTGTCAGTCAAGGCAGCTAAGAACCGTCATAAATTTGTTGGGGTAGTCATACATTAAATCAAGTCAGGAGTTACGCATTTATGCCATTTGTAGAGTGGGCAATGCTCACTAACCTCTCCATTGAATGCAGGGTAAGAGCATCTCAATCAGGCTTGACAAAAGGCTTTGAGAACAGTGGTCATGTAGTCGTTATTCATTGCGGCTCGTTTCTGTTTTTGTCGCAAACTGCGCTCTTCGAGTGGTTTCTTGACGAAGAACATTCAACGCCCAGCGCCGGAGTAAAGATAAATTGTGAGGACTATGACCGGAACGAATCCGACAGGAATCTTCATTAAAAGTCACATCTAAAACCCAATGAACTTGGTTCTCAATTCCCCAGTGCTGTCGAATAATCTTGCCTAAAAGAGAAGCATTAGCAGGAAGAGAAGACAGATAAAACTGGACTTCCCGAGTCGTTTTATTCCAGAGATGACAAATTCGTTCGACCACGACAATGGTTTGAAGTCCGCACCATTGTTCTTGATGATGAAGATGGGTGAATTGGGAAACGGGAATCGCCCAAACTCGTCGTTTTTCAACACGATGATGTCCTTTCTTAAGCGTTGTTCGTAGCTCACTTCGCTCGAGTAATTTTAAAAAGTTCTTAAGAATTTAAACTTTTCTTCAATTTGAGTATAAAATGTGGGATAATTCTTTTTTAAGGCGAGAACATAATCAGCTTTTTGGGCTTGAATTTGTTGAACAATTTTAACTTGAGTCACTATAGCATCAATCGTGACGATAGCTCCTTGAACATCTAACAACTTTAATAAAGTGGGGATTGCCGGAATTTCGTTGGACTTATCTTCCACCGTAAGGATTCAGGTGTCGGGGTTGACAAAACCCCCAGCTTACTCAGACCCAGGAATCAAAGATAGCTCATCAGAACGTCCTTGAACCTCAAGAGAAAGCGCCCGCTCGAAAAACTCAATCACCGAGCGACCCTGAGCGCGA
>NZ_JAQNCQ010000379.1:0-24663 GCF_028368005.1 Geitlerinema sp. CS-897
AGTCATCTGTAGCCGTGGGCAACGGCAAATCGAAAATGCCTGTGGAGTCGAGGCGACGGGGGATCGGGTCACTGATTCTAGTTGGCTGGCTGTGAAGCAGGAAATCTTTGGGGCGACCCAAGGAATCTCCCTGCATACCCATTAGGGTTGCTGGGAGAGGATGTCAATGAAACCTTCGAGATTAACACAGCCATCGTGAAACGGATTTGGACAGGCGCGTTCTATCTAGCGATTCCCGCTGCCCTGGCAGTTGGGGGATGGCAAGGTTGGTCTTGGTGGAGTTGGGCGAACGCACCAGTGACTTCTGAAGAGGATGCTGCCCCGGTGCAACTCGAAATTCCCACAGGAACTCCCGCCGGACAGATCGGACGGGATTTAGAAGAGTTAGGCATCGTGCGATCGGCGTCGGCTTGGAACCTCCGGGCCCGCTGGCTGCGCTGGCAGGAACCGTCGGGAGGGTTCCAGGCGGGAGTCTATCGGCTGTCACCGGGAGAACCGATGACAGATATTGCCGATCGCATCTGGAACGGCCAGGTGGTCGAGGAAAGCTTTACGATTCCCGAAGGCTGGTCTCGCCAAAATATGGCGGCTTACTTCGAGGAACGGGAATTTTTTTCGGCCCGGGCGTTTTTAGAGGCGACGACGGAAATTCCCCGAGATCGCTTTCCCTGGTTACCCGCCGACCTCCCCCACCTCGAAGGATTTCTCTTTCCCGATACGTATCAGCTTTCGAGTCGAGGGACGACTCCCGAAGCTGTGGTGACACAGATGCTATCGCAGTTCGAGGCAGTCGCCCTACCCTTGTACGAGGCTGCGGACAACCCACCGTTGGCGTTGACGCTGCGAGAGTGGGTGACGCTCAGTTCGATCGTCGAACGAGAAGCAGTGGTTCCTGAAGAACGACGAACGATCGCCGGAGTGTTTGTGGAACGGCTCGATCGCGGCATGAAGTTAGAAGCCGACCCAACGGTGGAATACGCCCTCGGTATCCAACAAACTGTCGATCGCCCGCTGACTTTAACTCAAGTGGCTGTCGATTCTCCTTATAACACCTATCTCAATTCGGGCTTGCCGCCAACACCCATCGCCAGTCCCGGTCAGGCCAGTCTGGCGGCGACCCTCGACCCGGAAGAGACAGAATATTTGTATTTCGTGGCGCGATACGATGGAACCCATCTGTTCAGTCGGACGCTGGCCGAACACGAAGCCGCCATCGATCGCGTGGAACGAGAACTCTCGACTCAATAACTCCGCTGCTTCTCCCTGCATATCACAGGGTTTTCACCAACATTACCGATCATGTCTTGGGGCAAACTGTTACAGCCAGATTTAGTTCTCGGTGGATCTGTTTTGGACTTGACGCCGGAACTTCTAGAAAAACACGATTTAAAAGGACTCGTCCTCGATGTGGACGAAACCCTCGTTCCGATAGGTCGCCCTCGCGCCTCGCAAGCGTTACACGATCGCATCGCCGAATTGCGTGAAGTCTCTCAGCTTTGGCTCGTGAGCAACAATACTAGCGAAACTCGCATCGGCGGAATTGCGAAATCGTTGGAATTGCCATACATTCACTTCGCCGCCAAACCTTTTCGCCGCAAGCTCTGGCGGGCTGTCTCGGCTATGGATTTGCCGGTGGCGCAGGTGGGTATGGTGGGCGATCGCCTGTTTACGGACGTTCTCGCGGGAAATCGTATGGGATTGTTTACGATCCTCGTCGAACCGATGGTGGATGCGGGGGAAGCCGTGCGCCGCTCTCCTGTACGATCGTTTGAAGTGTGGATCTCGCAGATTCTCGGAGCATCTTTAACTCCCGATCGCCGATCGAGCGATAGTTAATTAGTTAGTTATCGAGCGATTTATAAAATTTTACATAAGTACAGTAATCGCAAATTCTCGAAATATAAAGAAATTATTAGGAATACGAAAATCAATTTCACGATCTGGCATTCTATAGAGAGATTCAAAGAGGGTCAGCTTGATAAAGACCCTCGATCGTAAACGGGATCGATTAAATAAAGATCCTGAACGTTCAACGGGGTCGAATCTATAAAGACCCTGACTCATAATAAAACCCCCATAAAAACATGGAAATAGAGTGTTGTTTGAGCTGCGAAGACAAACAGCACTCTATTTCTGTTAGCGGGACTCAAACAAATTTTAAGCCCAAATAAAGAGGTCTTGATTCTCGCGCAGCCATGCCACAAAACGAAAAGACATGGCTGTCCGAAAAGTCTCTAAAGCCTCCACGAAAGTCTTTAAGGGTTGGTTTGCCCACTTCCTTCGTAAACCGCCCGTCAACTTCTGCCAAAGGATATTGACATTCCCCCCAACCCCCCTCTCCTTTGGGGGGCTAAGGGGGGATGTGGTGAAGACTTCTTGAAGCCCAGCTTATGGGCGGAATCGTCCGACGATTTGTTCGATCGCCACAGCCAACCCCGCCCCCGACACTTCAGTCAAAACACTCATCAGACGGTACAGAGCTACTGCGGCTAAGACGGTAACGGCGGGAAACTCCCCATTTAAAACAGCGACGGCCGTGGCTTCAAACACGCCGATTCCCCCCGGTGCGCCGGGAACCACCAACCCCAACAGCCACGCCAAACTAAACCCTCCGAACAAACGCGGCAGTTGGGTCGTTTCCCATGGAGCGATCGCCGTCCAGACCAGTAAAAACCCCAAACTGCGCAGCCCCACAAACCCCAACTCTCCCAGCAACGGACGTAACGGATAGCGGCGCATCCGACAGGGGACGGTGTCCGATAGCGATCCTTTGAGCTTGGCACGTTCGAGACGTTCGAGAACCGGATCGAGCAGTCGTGGGTGAACGCCGACGAGAACTGCAATAAACGCCGCGATCGACCACCCCGCGCGATCGCCGGGAATCACGAACGCCGCCAGCGGTAACGCCGACGCTGCCATCAACAACGCCTCCAACACCACGCTCGCCGTCGCCGCCACTGCCGACATTCCCACGTCCGCAGCTTCGCGAATCCGACCGTAAAAATGCCAGATATTCCCCGGTAGATACTTCGCCACGTTGGTTTTGAGAAAAACCCGCGTCGCCCACAGCATCGAGACCGGTTGGTCGAACTCCCGCAGAATCCACCCCCACACCCAACCCGACCAAGTATGCGCCAGCAGCGTGACGCCAAACGCCAAAGCGATCGAGATTCCACCGCGATCGCGCAATCGCACTTCGGCCACCTCTTGCCAGTGGCTTTTGAGAGTTTGCGCGAGAAAAAACAGCGTCGCCCCGAGAACGACCCAGCGCAAATAGGGTTTGAGACGAGAGAAGAGAGATTTCAGCATCGGGATACGGTGGCAACGGGCGGTGAAATCCGAACATTTTTGGCATAATCGATCGCAATACTGTACGAACTCGAACCCATCCCGTGACGACTGACACGACCTCGAAAACCCCCGGACTCGATCCCGTCGATGCGATTCTCGATCGCGCCCTTTCTGGCGCCGCCTTAACGGTTGAAGAGGGTGCGACGCTGCTGCAACAAACCGATCCCCGCGCGATCGCGGCAATTCGCGAGGCTGCCGACCGGCTCCGACAACAACAAGTCGGCGACACGGTAACCTACGTCGTCAACCGCAACATCAACTTTACCAACATCTGCGAACAGCATTGTAGCTTTTGTGCGTTTCGTCGCGACGAGGGTAAAGACGGGGCGTACTGGCTCGATATGGGGGCGATTTTGGAGAAAACGGCCGAGGCGGTTCGTCGCGGTGCTACCGAAATTTGTATGCAAGGGGGACTTCACCCCCAAGCCAAAGAAGCGGGTACGTCCTTAAAGTATTATGTTCGTTTGGTTCGCACCATCAAAGACGAATTTAGCGACCTGCACTTACACGCTTTTTCTCCTCAAGAAGTTCAGTTTATCGCTCGCGAAGATGGCGTGAGTTACGAAACCGTCATTGCTACGCTGCGGGATGCGGGAGTCGGTTCGATGCCGGGAACGGCGGCGGAAGTTCTCGACGATGCGGTGCGTCGCGTCATCTGTCCCGAGAAAATCGATACGGCGACCTGGCTGGAAATCGTCGAAACCGCTCACCGTCTGGGCGTCCCGACGACGAGTACCCTGTTGTCGGGGCATATCGAAACGCCGCAACAGCAAATCGAGCATTTGTTGACGTTGCGATCGCTTCAAGAGCGGGCGATCGATCGAAATTATCCCGCCCGCATCACTGAATTTATTCTGTTACCCTTCATCGGCCAAAATGCTCCCGCTCCCCTGCGACGCCGCGTCGGACGCGATCGCCCCGTTCTCGCCGAGGCTCTGTTACTGACGGCGATCGCGCGGTTGTGTTTGGGGCGCTGGATTCCCAACCACCAACCGAGTTGGGTGAAGTTGGAGTTATCGGGAGCGATCGAAGCGTTGAACTGGGGCTGTAACGATATCGGCGGAACGTTGATGGAGGAACACATCACGACCATGGCCGGCGCTCCAGGAGGAACCTGTATGGAACCGGAGACGTTGGAAAATGCCATTCGATCGCTCTCCCGTCCTCCCCAACAACGAGATACGTTGTACCGGGCGATCGCCCCTTCTGTAATTTCTCGGAAGACTGTTGAAAAAACAGTGGTTGGATAGGAAGGTGTTCCTGCCTCTCACAGTTTTAAAACGATGAATGCAAAACGATGAGTTTGGGGTCGCCACTGTTTGCCCGTCCGATCTAATTTTACGAAAAAATACGCAACCCCAAACGCGCGATCGATTGCGTATTTTTTCGGTTTTAAAAACTACCCCGATCTGGTAATTTCTTGACATCATTTTTCCATCCGATCGGGGTTGCATCTATGCTCGAACCCAACTCTCGAGTCCTGCATCGGAGAGCAGACGGTTTTACGTTAGTCGAAGGGTTAGTCGCCGTGGCGATCGTCGGTATTCTCACGGCGATCGCGGCACCGGGTTGGCTGGCCTTTGTCAACCGACAACGACTGATCGCCTCGAACGAAAGCGTCTACCTCGCCCTCCGTGATGCCCAAAGCCGCGCGACGGCGCATAAAGATGTCTGGCAAGTCAGTTTTCGCGAAGACGAAGGGCGCATCGAGTTTTCCGTTCATCCAGCCGATGGCGATCCTGCTTATTGGGACAGCTTATCGCCACGGATTCAGCTTGACGAAGACAACACGACGTTACGAGAGGTGAGGGGATGGCGTCGGGTTCGCTTCGACGAACGCGGCCGCACTCACGGACAACTCGGCCGCGTCACCCTCGTCAGTGGAGACGGCGATCGCCACAAACGATGTACCATCGTCTCGACGTTGTTAGGAGTGGTGCGGAAAGCGCGAGACGAACATTGCGATCGCTAACGGTCAGCGATTGAGATGCTACCAATTAAGGACGTTTCCCCGCGCCATCGGTGCGATGACGTTGAGTCCTTGGGGAATACATTCGACTTCTACCGGCGTCGTTCCGATAATTTCTCCATCGACAACCACTTTACGGGGGGGATCGGTAGTGACGCGAATGCGAGAGGCTCGCAAGCGGATAATATCGTCCCGTTGGGTTTCCGTTTTCAAAATCGCCGCCCCCACCATACTGGCTAAGGCATCGATGGACTGCAAGCGGTTTTTGGTCGCGCCGATGGTGACTTCGAGAAGCCCGTCGTCGGGGATCGTTTCGCCGAATCCCTGGGCTAAAATCGACGTGGGGGGGGCGAGGTTGGCGATCGTAATCGCCCCGGAGCGCAGGTTGCGGACTTCCCCTTCAATTTCGATTTCAGCGTCGAACTGCTGCGACTCGCCAAAGCTTTGAATGCCGCTGAGAATGTAAGCTAAAGGCCCCCATCGGTCTTTCATTTCGCGATCGGCGCGATCGACGATTTCCGCCTCGAACCCGATGCCCACTAACAAGATCGTCGTCATGCCGTTGCATTTGGCCGAGTCGATCGCTCGCTGACTGCCCGTGAGAATGGTTTTACAAGCCCCGCGCACGTTTTGCGGAATACCGAGGGCGCTGGCGAAGGCGTTAGCCGTTCCTCGGGGAACGACACCGAGCGGTACGTCCGTGCCGATGAGGGCGTCCGCCACAGCCGATACGGTTCCGTCTCCTCCCGAGGCGATGACGAGATCGCTTCCCGTTTCGACCGCAGCTCGGGCCAGCTCGCCAGGACTGCTATCAGGTTCGGTCACGCAGACGTTCAGGTGAATTTGAGATTCGAGCTGTTCGCGAATCGTGGCGAGATCGCGATCGGGATCGTTTTGTCCGGCCACCGGATTGAAAATCAAATGGGCGACGCGATGGGCGGCCAGTCGCGCGACCACGGCTTCGGCCGTCGCGAGGTTGGTGGCGATGGGAATGTTATGCACGTCGCACACCCGCAGCAGCGCGCGAATGTCGGGTTCGTGAGGTTGGGCATACAGGGGATCGATGAGGAAAATCACCGCTAGAACCTCTTCTGAGGTGACGCGAGCGGCGATTTGCGTGTCGCCCCCCATCGGGCCGGAGAGCATTCGTTCGACCTCGAGTCCGGTTTCCTCTCGAACGCGCTGGCCGGTGGTTCCCGTGGCGATGAGGTGATAGCGCGACAGAACTGACGATCGCTCTTGGACGAACGCGACCATCTGGTCTTTTTTGGAATCGTGGGCGATTAACGCGATAGTGGCTGGCACGTTTTTAGTGAAGAGTGGAGAGGGAAGCGTGTAGAGTGAAGACAAAAATTCCTTGCTTTTTTGTTTATCATATATCGTGCAAATAGTCAATTTATTTGAATTAAAAAATCTCCCGATATCATCGGAATATCGGGAGATTAAAATACTCGATTTCGCGTTAACTCAACACTCGATTAAGCGTTGGATTCACCGTTAATCGTATCGGCTTTTAACACAGCATCGTCTTGAGAATATGCTTCGAGTTCGATTTGGGTTGGTTTGACGCCCCAAATTTGGTCGCAATATTCGCCGATGGTGCGATCGCTCGAAAACTTACCCATGCGAGCGGCGTTGAGAATCGACATCCGCGTCCAATCGTCTACATTGCGATAGGCTTTGCTGACCTGTTCTTGACATTCAATATAAGACTGATAGTCCGCCAAGAGCATATAGGGATCGCGACCGAGCAAATCGTCCACGATCGGTTTGAAGCGATCGCGGTCTCCCGGCGAAAAATCACCTTTAGCAATGCGATCGATCGCCCAACGCAGCTCGATATTATTGTTGTAATACCTCATCGGATCGTAACCCTTGGCTTTGAGGTCGTACACTTCTTGCGCGGTCAGTCCGAACAAAAAGAAGTTTTCCTCGCCTGCTTCTTCGCGAATTTCGATATTCGCACCGTCGAGGGTTCCAATAGTGAGCGATCCGTTCATGGCAAACTTCATATTGCCCGTTCCCGACGCTTCTTTCCCCGCCGTCGAAATCTGCTCGGACAAATCCGCAGCCGGATAAATCCGCTGACCGAGAGACACGTTGAAATTGGGCAAAAAGACTACTTTCAACCGTCCGCGCACGTCGGGATCTTTATTCACCACTTCCGCCACGGCGTTGATGAGTTTGATGACGAGTTTCGCCATGAAATAGCCCGGTGCGGCTTTCCCGCCGAAAATAAACGTGCGCGGTACAACATCGATACTGGGATCGCGCTTGATACGGTTGTACAGTGTAATGATGTGAAGCACCGCCAGATGTTGGCGTTTGTATTCGTGAATCCGCTTGACCTGAATGTCGAACAGCGAATTAGCATCGACATCAATATTACGCGTGGCTTTGATGTACGCCGCCAAACGTTGCTTGTTAACGTGTTTGATTTCCCGCCAGCGTCGGCAGAATTCCGCATCGTCGATAAAGGATTCTAACTTGCGGGTTTCGTCTAAATTCTTCAGCCAGCCGTTGCCGATTTTGTCCGTAATTAACGACGCTAGTTCCGGGTTACTCAAGAGAATCCAGCGACGGGGGGTCACGCCGTTGGTTTTGTTGAAGAATTTTTCAGGCCAGAGGATCGCAAAGTCACGTAGGGTATCGCTTTTGAGCAGTTCCGTGTGTAACGCGGCCACCCCGTTGATGGCGTGAGACCCCACACAGGCTAAATGCGCCATGCGAACTTGTTTTTCATAGCCTTCTTCGATAATCGAGAGGCGAGCGGCGCGTTCGTCGTCACCGGGAAACCAGGTTCGCACGTCTTCGAGAAATCGGTGGTTAATTTCGTAAATTAACTCTAAATGGCGAGGAAGCAGACGCTCGAACAGTTTCACCGACCAGCGTTCGAGGGCTTCGGGAAGTAGGGTGTGGTTGGTGTAGGCGAAGGTTTGGTGGGTGATGTTCCACGCGGTATCCCAATCGAAACTGTGTTCGTCGAGCAACAGGCGCATGAGTTCGGCCACCGCCACGGCAGGATGGGTATCGTTGAGCTGGATGGCGAACCGTTCGTGGAAGTTGTCGAGGCTGGGTTGGGTTCGCAGGTGAATGCGAATCAGATCTTGCAGCGACGCCGACACGAAGAAGTATTGTTGCGCCAAACGCAGTTCTCGTCCCTGGGGGGTGTTGTCGTTGGGGTAGAGAACTTTGGAGATGGTTTCGGAGTCGATTTTTTCGGCGACGGCGCGATCGTAGTTTCCGGCGTTGAAGGCGTCGAAGTTAAACTCTTCGCTGGCTTCAGCTTTCCAGAGGCGCAGAGGGTTGACGGTGTTCGTGTCGTAGCCGGGAACGGGGGTGTCGTGGGGGATGCCGATGACGGTGCGATCGGGAATCCAACACACGCGGTAGTGACCTTTGGGGTCGTGGTACATTTCCGTATGACCGCCAAGTTTGACTTCGACCGTGTCTTCGGGGCGGGCAATTTCCCAGGGGTTGCCGAATCGCAGCCAGTTATCGGGGACTTCGACTTGCCACCCGTCTCGAATCATTTGATGGAAAATCCCGAATTCATAGCGGATACCGTAGCCGATGGCGGGAATTTCCAGGGTGGCGAGGGAGTCGAGGAAACAGGCGGCCAGACGTCCTAAACCACCGTTTCCGAGGCCGGGGTCTTCTTCTTGTTCGATGAGTTCGTCGAGGTCGAGGCCGGATTCTTCGACCACTTGACGGACTTTTTCGTCCAAACCCAGGTTGACGAGGTTGTTACCGAGATGTCGTCCCATGAGGAATTCGGCGGACAGGTAACAGACCACTTTTACGTTGTCTTCGCGGTAGGTGCGAGTGGTTTTGATGAAGCGATGGAGAAGCCGATCGCGCACCGTGTAGGCGAGGGCAAAGTAGTAGTCTTTGAGGGTGGCGATCGATTCGTCTTTTCCTTGTAGGTAGAAGAGATGGTCGGCAAACGCTCGTTTGAGGGTTTCCAAGCTCATGCCCGTGCGATCGTCTTCGATGCGGACTTGGGCGTTATCGGTAGAATAGATGACTTTATTCATAGTTGCGTTAGAGTTCGATCGACAATCGGGGATTTTTGGTGTGGGCGATGTTGCGCTCCCTGACGAGATCTGGGCAAATCGACACGAACGAGGCGAACGATTGATGGGTGTATTATACGAGCCGTTCGGATCGACGTGCCGATTGGCTTGAAACTCTTAAGAATTTCAAGGTTTCGAGTCTGAATAGTCCCAAATTTTAGAAACTAAATGACGAGCGCACTGTCACAATTATTGCTCTGGCACTCTCGAGCGGTTTTGATTTTTTAGCTATTTGACTGGTTAACGCATTTTCAGCTCGATGGCAAGCGATCGCTCGGGTATTCGATGGGTTCGGAGCGGCGATCGCGCCTTGAGTCGAGCGATCTCGAAATTCAACGGGTTGACGATCGCTCGAACCGCGAAGGTTTAGCGGTGTTTTGGGAAAGATGACTGACAAGGTCAGTTTTGCCGAGTTCCATCCATCCCGATGTCTCGAACCGATCTCGCCGCAACGCCTGCCAACTTTGTCGGATCGTGGGAACGGCACTGATGGCAACGAGAACGGATATACTCAGACCGACGGCGGTGTCCACCCAATGCCAGCCAAAGCAGTAAATGGCGATCGCCGCCACGATCGCTCCCACCGATCCCAAAATATCGGCGACGATATGTAAAAACGCCCCCCGTAAGTTCAAGTCTCGCTGGCTGTCGCGATGCAACAACGCCGCACTGATGCCGTTGACCGTCAATCCCAACACCGCCACGCCCAACATCGGCAAACTCAGAACCTCGGTCGGCGGTGCGTACCAGTGGTGCAAGGCTTCAACGGCGATAAGTCCCGCCATGACTAACAGGCTGAATCCGTTAACTAAGGCTGCCCAAATTTCCCGTTTTCCGGGGGCGAACGTCGGTCGTCGGACGTTCCAAGTCGCCCACAACGCCAAGGCCAACGCCAAGCCGTCGATCGCCATGTGACCGGAATCGGCCAGCAGAGACAGGCTGTGACTGAAGCGACTCGCGACCCATTCGAGAAGGGCAAACCCCAACGCCAAGGCGATCGCGACGGTCAGCGTGCGGCGTTTCGTCCGAGGCAACACGGGCAAACAACAGGTACAAATCGAAAAGAAATCGTTCCTCAAGGCGTGCGAACCTACCAACGCGACAACAGCCGAGCGATCGCGTCGATCGCCCCTCTCTTCTCGATCCCCGCCGCGATCGAAAAGTTCCGGACAGTCGCGGAGCGTCGAATCGATCGAACTACTGTCGTTGGCTTTCTTTCGGCAGCGAAGGACGCCCCTGATAGGGCATGGGAATGTACTGCACCGACGGCCGCCCCGTCATCGGTTGCGGGTACAGATCCATCAAACTATAAATTTCTGAGGGAAGCCCTGCCGTCACCGGCAATCCCAGATCTTCGGCTTCTTCGACTGAAATGGGGTAGTCGTGCGTCACCACCCCCGTCGTCAGGGTTTCGATAATGCGATCGATATTGGCCGGATCGACTTTTTGCTTGGGAAAGCTATCTTCGAGTAACGCCCGCACGAATTTCTGAACTTGGGCGATCGCCTTTCTCGCCATATCTGCCGTGACGAGGGTTCGATCGTCTACCGCCTCAATAGGTTTGTCGTCGAGAACCTTCAACACGCTGGCCGCCGCCACGTTGCCCAACTGGGGATCGACGGGGCCTAACACGGCATTTTCGTCCATGACGATTTCGTCGGCTGCCATCGCCAGCATCGTTCCGCCGCTCATCGCGTAGTGGGGAACGAATACGGTCACTTTAGCTCGGTGACGTACCAAGGCTCTGGCAATTTGTTCGGTGGCCAGTACCAATCCCCCCGGCGTATGCAAGATCAAATCGATGGGAACGTCGGGAGGCGTCAGGCGAATTGCCCGCAAGACTCGTTCGGAATCTTCGATGTTGATGAAGCGAGAAATGGGAATTCCCAACAAACTAATGGATTCTTGACGGTGAACCATCAAAATAACTCGACTGCCTCGCCGTTGCTCGAAACCTTGAATCGCCGCCAAGCGACGGGCTTCTACAATTCGTTTTTGGATAACCGGCTGAAGCGACGAGATAAAAATAAAGATTAAGAACAGGTTGAAGAACATAAATTTCTGAAGATGCTGCCAGTGGAGAGGCAGTTTTTCGGGTTTGGCTCGATTTTATCGCTTTCCCATGAGAAAGGGGCGATCGCCGACGCATCGCCCCTTGTCCTTCAGTGTGAGTGTTGGCCAGATTCGGCTATAGAATCGTTAGAACCACGGGCCGAAGCTGAAGTAAAACGCAAAGTCTCCGCGATCGCTGATTCCGGCGGTCACGCGAACGGTTTCGACAATGGGAACGATCGGAAAATCGACGTTTAAGAAGTGCAGTCCGACGCTGAACCCAAAACCGTCTCCGGGTTTGTCGCGAGCTTCGGCCGGTTCGCCGATAACGTCGCCTCCCGTTCCTAAGTCAGAAGCATACTGAATCGCCACCGCACCGCGCAGTTTCTCGAACAAGCCCTCGTCCCAAGACAGAATGGGAAAGCGGTATTCCACGCGCCCTTGAATAAAACTGGCGGCCGTTCCCACGTCCCCGGTGCTGAAGCCTCGCACGGAGTTAAAGCCCCCCAGCTCGAAGGCTTCATAGCCCGGAATTTCTCCGATCGTGGCACCGCCTTGAGCGCCCAAAATCAGCGTGTGGGGGCCGTCGTCGTCGAGGGAGATGTACTGAACGTACGCACCGCTGAGGCGGTTGAAATCGACGCTCGAATCTCCCACGGGAATCGACTGCTCGGTGCCAAACTGGAACAGATTGCCTCGAATGGGAAAGCCGTATTCGTCGCGAGTGGTATTGTCCTGTTGGGCGAAGAAACTCAACAACAACAGGTCGTCTTTACCGTCGTCGCTGACGGAGAGGCGGTTGCCATCTTCGTCTTCTGCGTAGAGGTTATCGGTAAACGCCCGGTTTTGAATGCGGATTTTTTGATAGCTGATACCCGGTATCAGGACAGTATCGCCATCGCTGCTGATGGGGATAAACACTTGTCCTTGAAAGCCGAGACGGTTGACCCAGGGTTCGTGTTCGTCGCCGATCGGAAGGTACACTTCCCTCACGTCGTCGTCGTCTTCGTCGCTGAGGAAGGCGTTTTGTCGGGTGTTGACGAATCCCCCCGTTAAGCTGTAACCCAGTCGGTACTCTTCGCCGACGAGGGCAGCTTGGGTATAGGTCAATTCAGCGCCAGCTAAGTATTCCCCGCCTTGTCCCGTAAAGACGAGCGATCGCCCTCCTTCGGTGCGGTAACCCAGTTGAACGCCCCCGAAGACGCCCCGCGCGCGATCGATTCCGAAGTCGCCTCCGACTAAGAAGCCGTAATTCAAGTTTTCGAGCAGTTCCGTATCGTACACGATCGGAGACTGGGGACGAATCGGTCCTGAAAACGACCGAATGACGGAAGGTGCGCTGAATTCAAAGAACAACCCCCCGGTCGTTCGCCCTCGTTGCGGTCTCGCCGACTCTTGGGCTACTGGTGCGCTGTCTTCGCGCTCTGGATCGAGCGTCTCTTCAACAACGGGTTCTTCGGCTTCGGAATTCGAGAGATTGAGAGCGTCGGCTCGACGAAGATCGTTCGGATTGGCGCCTTGCAACTCGAAAACACTCTCGAACTGTTTGTTCGTCAGTGTCGTACCGACCCGCAAGGAGGGTTTTAAATGGGTTTCGATAACTTTCGATTCGGTGGCCGCCTCGACTGGACTGGCTAGGGTTACGCCTAACGCAACGGCGAGATAACCCCAGACTGGCGGCGAATCGGATTGAATTTTCATGCGTTCACTCCCCTAACCGTAGTTAATATGGCTTGTAACGCTTTTTACGCGCCCGTGCTTCGCTACTACACCCACGATATTAACGGTTCTTCCCCAGTCGTGGTACAAATTGAAAGATTCATTGACATACTCCCCGGCGTGAACGCACGGGGATTCTCACAAAGTGATTCTTGATTCATCGACACCACTTACTGTTTCAAGTTGCCTATCAACAGCAGGGGTGGTAGTCTCCTCAAGCGTTCCTGGTTCCCCAGCAGTTTCCCAATGCCCTTGGGTACTGTGATTCCACTCAATACCTAGAACGTTCATCCCTTTCTTTTGACAAGCCAAGTTACCAAAAGTCTTCACCACAGAGGCACAGAGAACACAGAGAGGGACTTATCGGATTAAAAAAACAGTATTTGAAATTAAAATTTTGTATAAATAAAACCCCAAACTTCTTTAAGAAGCTAGGGTTAATGTGGTATTTAAGCTTATATTGACGTTCTCCCCCGCCTGAAGGCAGGGGGATTCATCGTTCTACGAGTCTCCGTTAGCTGACAGGATTTCTCCAACCAACCAAGAGGGAATCTCTCCCGATGCGTGAATTCGGGTGCGCCCCACCCTACTCAGCCCCAATTTAAGGATGTTTATCGCTGCGTTCGTGTCGCGGTCGGCAACAAAGCCACAATGGGGACAAACATGAGTTCGAGTCGATAGCGTTTTCTGCACTTTTTCCCCACAACTCGAACAGTTTTGACTGGTATTGTGAGGCGGTACGGCAATGGCTATCTTCCCGTATTTGTCGGCAAAGTATTCGAGCCAACGACGAAACAGTGTCCATCCCGCATCGCTAATCGATTTAGCTAGATGACGATTCTTGACTAGCCCTGCAACATTTAAGTCTTCGTAGGCCACCAAATCGTTAGATTGGATTAGGCGGAGTGCCACTCTTTTGACAAACTCTTCTCGCTGCCGACTTACTCTTAAATGTTTGCGAGCATATCGCTGTCTCGCTTTTCGATAGTTTTGCGACTGGGGTTGTCCTTTACGAAACTTCTTAGATTTTTGACGGTTGAGCCGATTGAGTTGCTTTTCGCTTTTTCGGTTGCCGTTCCGCAGGACGCAGGTTCCTGCGGCTGCGGCGACTTCGTAAAGTTGAGGGATTGGCTCGATATTTCCTTGGCTGTCTGCCAAAAAATACTTCAAGCCCACATCAATACCTACCGCTTTTTGAGAAGGGGTTAAAGGTTTGGACACCGTCAGTCTCGGATCGAGCTTGATGCAAAACTGAACGTAGTATCCATCGGCTCTTTTGAGAATCCTGACTCGTTTAATCTGCTCGGGGTGGTAATAATTTAAATCTCTCGAACCAATTAAACGCAAATGTCCGATACCCTTCTTGTCGGTGAAGACAATGTGCTTTCTGTCTTCTGAAAGTTTCCAACCCGAAACTTTATACTCGACTGAACGAGTATTCCTCTTGAATTGAGGATAACCTTCTCTTGGTGCGCGTTCCCTAGCGCCGTGCGACGGCGCGGGGTCGCACCGCTTCTTCCCTTTGACTTGGTTTTTACAGTTTTCGTAAAAACGAGTAATAGCTCTCAGGGTTCGCTCAACCGCCGTTTGACAAGCATGAGAGTTGAGTTCTTCGACGAATTTAAACTCTTTTCTCAGTCGTGTGTTGTACCGAAATAACTCAGTCTTACCCACACCCCGATTGTCCATCCAGTAACGCAAAACTTTATTGCGGACGAACTGAGTCGTCCGAATTGCTTCGTCGATGGCTTGGACTTGGTGAGGCTTTGGTTTAACTTTGTACTCGAGAACAAACACGACTTGATACTTATTGACCTAGTATCATTCTACTATAGCTAGGCTGAAGCCGCAACATCCCTCACCCCGCCCTGGAAGGACGGGGCTTGTTGGTGTCCCGGTCATCTTCTACACCGGCTCGGTCGTCGATCGCCATACAAGAACTCGAGGGTTTCGTTCTCCAAGCTTAATGGGCGATTAAATGAGATAGGCGATCGAAAACTTCTTGCAGACGCGATCGATCGGTATGACCCAACCCCATTTCGAGGAGGGACATTCCGAGTTCGACGGCGTCGTCCGCTTCGAGGATAAAATCGAGTTCTTCTGCACCGCAGGCCATATCCGACGTTCCAGATTGGGGTTGGACTTTAAATTCCAAATGAACTGAGGATTCGCCGGGATCGGGGGAGGTTTCGAGACGGGAAATGCGATCGCCCGTCACAGTCGTACTCGAAATATTACTGGTTAAGGTAATTGCGTGGGTTTTTAACGGATGGGTTGTGGCGCGAACAGTCATAACATCCTTCTCTCCTTACGCTCTTAACACCACCGTATAGCCAGTTAGTAATATTTGGTGAAATTTGTTAGGAATCTTTAACCTCCGACGAATGACTCGGAGGGTTTGCAGCCGTTACGACGATCGCGGAAACACCTCGACGGGATAGCCTTTAGGAATCGAGGCGATCAGTTGTTGCGTGTAAGCCTGCTGGGGTTCTCGGTACACGCGATCGGCCGCGCCGATTTCCTCAATTTTGCCGCGATTCATCACCATGATGCGATCGCTCATAAACTTCACCACGCTCAGATCGTGGGAAATAAAAATATACGTGAGTCCGAACTCCCCCTGAAGCTCCTTCAACAAATTCAACACCTGCGCCTGCACCGAAACGTCGAGTGCCGAAACCGACTCGTCGCAAATCACGAACTTCGGATTGAGTGCCAACGCCCGCGCGATACATATCCGCTGTCGCTGTCCTCCCGAAAACTCGTGTGGATAACGGTTCGTGAACTCGGGACTCAACCCCACCCGTTCCAACAACCACGCCGTACGTTCTCGCCGTTCCGTGTCGCTGCGTCCGAACCCGTGAATTTTCATCGGTTCCACGATCGCCGCACCCACCGTCATCCGAGGATTTAGAGAACTAAACGGATCTTGAAAAATTACCTGCATATTGCGACGCAAAAACCGCAACTGTTTCTGCGTCAACTGCGCGACGTTGCGTCCTTCAAACCAAATCTGGCCGCTGATGGGTTCGATGAGGCGCAGTAACGTACGGGCGAGGGTGGTTTTCCCGCAACCCGACTCGCCCACCAAGCCCAACGTTTCCCCCGGATATACCTGAAACGAAACCCCGTTGACGGCCATTGCGTAGCGTTGCGCCTGTCCGAACAAACCCCGAACCGGATAGCCCACTTGTAAATCTTTCACCTCTAACAAAGGGGATTGACGCTGGAGGTGAGCGAGTCGTTGCGCCATTTCCAAATCCGAAACGATCGCGTCTTTAGAAGTCGCAGGTGGGGAAGCCGGGGACGCCGTCCGTTCGGACGACAGACGTTCGACGTCCTGGGGATCGACGCGACGGGCTTCTCGAAGGTCCGATTCCGGCGACTCCGATTCCGGCGACGAGGCAGCCAGCGAGGTTCCGTCGATCGTTTGCCCGTTCGCTTCCATAAAATCCGCCACCGTCGGAAGATAGCGCAGGCGTCGTTCCGGCTGCGGGCGACAGGCGAGGAGTCCTTTCGTGTAGGGATGTTGGGGACGCGTAAACAGCTCGCGTACCGAGCCGGTTTCGACGATTTGTCCGCGATACATGACCGCCACCGTATCGGCAATTTCCGCGATGACCCCCAAATCGTGGGTGATAAAAATCATCGACATTTGATGGCGTTGGCGCAGTTCCCGCAATAGGTTGAGAATCGTCGCCTGAACCGTCACGTCGAGGGCGGTGGTGGGTTCGTCGGCGATGAGGAGAGCGGGATCGCAAGAAATCGCCATGGCGATCGTCACCCGTTGCAGTTGTCCCCCCGATAGTTGGTGGGGGTAACGATCGAGCAGAGCTTGCTTGCGCCGTTCGACGTGTTTGAGAACTTCCCGTTTTCCCGGTTTGTCCAGGGTTTGGCTCAATTCCTCGATCGCCTGTTCCCGCAGCGTATCCTCGTCGGGGAGAAGTTGCACTTCTTGCAAACGGGCGATCGCCTGTCGCTGCGCCTGTTCCTTCGTGACGTTTTGATGGAGTCGAATCGCCTCGATCAGTTGAAACCCGATGGTATAGACCGGATTGAGGGCGCTCATGGGTTCCTGAAAAATCGTGGCGATGCGTCCTCCCCGATACGATCGCAACTGCTTCGGCGACAGACGCAACAAATCGACCGACTGGCGATCGCTCGACTGAGGATCGTCAAACCAGATTTCACCGCCACCGATACGACCCGGAGGCGTCGGGATCAGTCCCATGACGGCCAGAGACGTAACTGATTTTCCCGATCCCGACTCGCCGACCAGGCCGAGGGTTTGACCGCGTTTGACTTGTAAGTCGATCCCGTCCACTGCTCGAACGAGTCGATCGTCAGTTTGAAAGTGAACCTGTAAGTTGCGAACGTCGAGGACGGTATCGTTCATGGGGGAATTGGAGGTCATACGATAGTGAAACAGTGACGGGGGGTCGGGAGACCGACAGCAATTCAAAGAAGCGATTAAAATTTCAGTATCGCAAACTCTTCCATCTTTATCAGCAATTTAGGTCACATCTTCTCACCCCATCGAACCCGCTTTTGACGCTCGAACCAACGCATTAAAACACGTGCTAACCGGGAACTATTGTGACGAACCGAACCAGAAGCCGGATCTTCAGACATGATATTGGCCAGGAAAATTTGGCGTCCGAGCCGTTCGACCACGTCGCGATCGAGATCCACGGGATGGGATTTTTTTTGAGCGTAGCGAATTAACGCCTGGGCTGAAGGCTGTTGGTTTTGGACGAGAACCGTCTCGAAAAGTTGGAGATCGCCGCAAGCGCGATCGATGGCTCGCACGTGATCGGAGACCGTATAGCCGTCCGTTTCCCCCGGTTCCGTCATGATGTTGCAGACGTAAATACAGGGAACGTTGCGTTTGGCGATCGCCCGGACGATGTCGGGAACCAAGAGGTTGGGGATAATGCTCGTATAGAGACTGCCCGGCCCGATGACGATCGCGTCGGCCTCGGCGATCGCGTCTAGCACGCGGGGCAGTGCGGGGGGACGTTCGGGCAGACAGCCGATTTCCGCGATTTTGCCGCGAGCTTCCGTAATGCTCGATTCTCCTTCAATGCGGCGTCCGTCCTCGAGCCGGGCCCAGAGGGTCACATCCGTTAGCGTCGCCGGAAGGACTTGTCCGCGCACGGCTAGCACGCGAGAACTCGCCGCGACGGCCTGCTCCAAATCGCCCGTAATTTCCGCCATTGCCGTGAGGAACAAATTACCGAAACTGTGGCCGCTCAAGCCGCTCCCTCCCCGAAAGCGATATTGAAACAGCTCCGTCAACAGGGTTTCCTCGTCGGCCAAGGCCGCTAAACAGTTGCGAATGTCTCCGGGGGGCAACATTCCGAAATCGCGGCGTAAGCGTCCCGAGGAGCCGCCGTCGTCGGCCACCGTCACCACGGCGGTAATGTTGGCACTATAGGCTTTGAGTCCTCGCAGCAACGTCGAAAGTCCCGTTCCGCCGCCGATGGCAACGATTTTCGGACCGCGATGAAGGCGTCGGCGTTGGATGAGAGCGTCGATCAGCTCGCCGTCGCTTTCGGGTTGCAGGGCGTCGCGAATCGATCCCATGCTGCGGGTTTGTCCCCAAAATACGAACAGAATCCCCGCTAACACGACCAAAGGACCGCTGATGTAATTCGGAATCAGGTTGGTAATGGTGCCGAGAAGACCTTTGGTGAATTGGAGCAGATAGAAAACCGGCGTGAGTTTCGTCCAAATCGCGACGCCCAAACCCACGAACAACACTCCCGTCGCGCTGAGCAGCAACCAGCGTTTGTAAGATAAGCCGGGAGAGAGCCATTTAAACCACTGTTTGGCACGGTAGGGAGTACGAGTGCGGGATTCCCGCTTAATATCCTTCAAAACTTGTTTCATCGCGAAATTTCGACGCTGCTGTAGAAGGGAGATCTCGTGACACCGAGGGGAGAAGGCGATCGGAGATCGAGATCGACCCGGATGTCGGCTCGATCGATATGGCAACATGATAGAGCAGTCGTGTTGGTGGACGAGGCGAGATCGATGGACGAGCGATCGAACGGCGATCGGGTAGATTGTCCTCACGAACCGATCGTGGAACTGAAGGGCGTGTCGAAGGCGTTTGGCGAGAACGTCATCCTCGATCGCGTAGATTTGACAGTCTATCGCGGTGAAGCCCTGGGAATTATCGGCCCCTCGGGGACGGGGAAATCGACGATCCTGCGGTTGATTGCGGGGTTGATGCCGCCAGACGAGGGAGAAATTTACGTTAAAGGTCAGCTCCGAAAAGGGCTGATCGAAGACGGTCGCGATCCCATCGGCATCGGTATGGTGTTTCAACAGGCGGCATTGTTCGACTCCCTGACCGTAGACGAAAACGTGGGGTTTTTACTGTACCAGCACTCGCGGCTGCCGCGTCAGCGTATTCGGGAATTGGTCGAAGACAGTTTAGAGCGGGTGGGACTGCCGGGAACGGCAGACTTGTACCCGTCGCAACTGTCCGGGGGAATGCGAAAGCGGGTCAGTTTCGCCCGAGCGATTATCGCCGATCCCGACGATCCGACCCATACCCCCGAGGTATTGTTGTACGACGAGCCGACGGCAGGACTCGATCCTATTGTTTCGACCGTTGTAGAGGATTTGATTCGCGATTTACACCGGGGAAACCGCTACTGTAGTTGTGGGACTTACGTGATGGTGACGCACCAAGACAGTACGATTCGTCGCACGACCGATCGCCTGCTTTTCCTGTATCGCGGTAAAGTACAGTGGGAAGGCAACGTTGACGAGTTAGATATGACGGACAATCCGTTAATTCGCCAGTTTCGTACTGGGAGCGTCAGCGGCCCGATTCGAGCGGCGGTGTAGTCGTCGGAAGGTTGACAGGAAGGCACGAGAGGCAATCTATGCGATCGCGAACGCTTCAAGAAGGCTCGTTAGGGCTGTTTGTGATTTTAGGATTGGGGTTGTTAGGCGTGCTGGTGTTGTGGCTGCGCGGCGTCAGTTTGGGACGGCGAACTTATCAGTTCGTCATCGAATTCGAGAACGTGGTGGGGATGCAAGCCGGGGCGCCCGTGCGCTATCGCGGCGTGACGGTGGGGCGATCGACTGAAATCGTTCCCGGTGCTAACGGGGTAGACGTCCACGTGGAAATTTCGTCGGCCGAGTTGAAAATTCTCCGTCCCCAGCGCATCGAAGCCAATCAGGGGGGGTTGATTGCAGAGACGACGATCGATCTGATTCCGCCCCCTCAGCCGATCGTCGATCCGGCATCTTTGGCGTCTCCCGTGTCGTCGGACTGTAATTCTGAGGCGATCGTGTGCGACGGCGATCGCTTACCGGGACGGGTCGGCATTAGTTTCGAGGAGTTGATGCGATCTTCGACACAGTTCACCCAAGCTTTCGCCGATCCCGAAATGGTGAGGAACCTACAGGCGTTGCTTGAAAGTACGACTCAGGCGACTGAGGAGATCGCACAACTGGCTCGGGATATGTCGGCGTTGAGCGAGTCGTTCCAAGACGAGATCGCAGTGCTGTCGGATTCGGCGTTGGCGACGACGCAAACCGTCGGACGCGTGGTCGAACAGTTTGGAGCGACAGCACAGGAGATGGAGCGGTTGACGCGAACGGCTAACGAATCCCTCGAAACCAACCGGGCGAGTTTGGTCTCGACTTTGGATAACGTCAATCGCTTGAGTTTGGAGTTAAATCGCGCAGCGGCGGAGTTGACGCCGTTGTTACAGCGCAGCGATCGCACCTTGGAACTGGCCAACGCGAACTTGAGCCGTTTGACGGAATCGCCGGTGTTGGCGGATCTCGAAACGTTGATGGCCAACGCGACGGTGTTGTCGGCCAACGCAGCGGCCGCATCGGCGAACTTGCGCGACTTGTCCGATGCTGTCAACGATCCCTCGACGATCGTGTTGTTGCAGCAAACGTTAGATTCGGCGCGATCGACCTTTCAAAACGTCGAAAAAATTACCTCGGATTTAGACGATTTAACGGGCGATCCGGCATTTCGGGAAAATTTACGGCGCATCGTCAATGGATTGAGCGGTTTGGTCTCGCTCACTGAAGAGTTAGAACGGGAAACTCAACTGGCTCGAACACTCGTTCCTGGGGAACTGTCGCCTCCGCGCGAACGCGACAGCGATACGAGACGGGTACAGCCTAAAGATGCAGAAAAATCCAGGCGATCGCACCGGGACTATTGAAACTTTGACAGTAACTCGCTGACTGCTCCATCGATCGGGGAAATCGTTGCGGTTTCCAGTGCGATCGCGATCGATTTCGCCATGACAAGCTGCCCATCGGGATAGTAGAGTGTGAACGATTGTTACAAGATTCGCACGTCTGGAGTGCGGCGTTTTGGATGGAGTGTCAACCACCCGACGCCGATCGAGCACGGGTACGGCGCGGGCTTGAAAAAGCCCGACAGTTGACCAGGCTAAGTCCTTTACAGACTCCGTTATCGAGGTCACGACACCGATAAGTTAGCCAGCTTGTTGCTCTGTCGTCGGTCGTTAAACAGCCCTACTCGGGTTAAGGCAGTGCGACCGACCTCACAAGCCTCGATAACCTTGCCGAGGCAAACGTTACGTCGCCTAAGCGACAGGAGTAGACAGAAATGTCTAATTTTGTTTTTGTACTCGATACGAAGCGACAGCCCCTCGCACCGTGTCATCCCGCACGGGCTAGGGAACTGTTAGCCAAGGGAAAAGCGGCAATTTACAGGCGCTATCCGTTCACCATCGTTTTAAATCGCGCTGTGGGCGACGTGCCGCCATCGTACCAACTCAAGATTGACCCCGGCTCCCAAACTACCGGACTCGCCCTCGTAAATCGCAGCCAGCTCGTTTGGGGTGCGGAATTGCAACACCGAGGCGCTCGCATTAAAGCGAAATTGGCAACCCGTCGCGTCTGTCGTCGGAATCGCCGGAACCGCAAGACGCGATATCGCAAGCCTCGGTTTCTCAACCGTACCCGCCCGAAGGGTTGGCTGACACCGTCTCTAAACCATCGCGTCGAAACCACGATGACGTGGGTGAACCGCTTGCGAAAACTTTGTCCGATTGTGTGCGTCTCTCAAGAACTCGTGCGGTTCGATACCCAAAAACTCCAGAACCCCGAAGTGAGTGGTATTGAGTACCAGCAGGGTGAATTGTTGGGCTATGAAGTGCGCGAATACGTGTTGCAAAAGTGGGGTCGAAAGTGCGTCTATTGCGGCGTTGAGAACGTGCCGTTAGAGGTCGAACACATCCAGCCCCAATCGAAGGGTGGAAGCGATCGCGTCTCCAATCTTACCTTGGCTTGCCGTCCGTGCAACCAGTCTAAGGGCAATCGCGACGTTCGAGAGTTTCTGTTGGAGAAACCCTCCGTTCTCGAGCGCATCTTGAGACAGGCAAAAACCCCGTTGAAAGATGCGGCGGCGGTCAACGCAACTCGGTGGCAACTGTACCAGCGATTGAAAGAGACGGGTTTGCCCGTCGAAGTCGGAACGGGCGGTTTAACCAAGTTCAACCGCACCCGATTGGGGTTGCCGAAAGCTCACTGGCTCGATGCCGCTTGTGTGGGAGAGACGCCATCGCTGCATTTAGCAACTGAAACTCCGATAGCGATCTTGAGCAAAGGTCACAGCACGAGATTTCGCACCCTCATCGACCGTTACGGATTCCCCCGCGCCGTGAGACAAACGAAGGCGCAAGTCAACGGCTTACAGGCAGGCGACATCGTGCGAGCGATCGTGCCGAACGGGAAATATCGCGGACAGTGGACGGGAGCGATCGCCGGAGTGCGAAAAAAACGCCCACCCGCCTTGCGTCCTTTTGGAAAAAAACAGATCGATTTAACCGCTCAAACACAAATCCAGATCGTTCACAAACAAGATGGCTATGAATACGACATTAATTCGTGCGGGCATTCCTCCCGACGCTGACCGCAAGCGGTACAGCGCGGGGACCCTGCCCACTTATAGCTGGTAAGAAATAAATGACCGTTGCGATCCGAAAAAATTGGTTTTCTAACCTACCTGCCGACTTGCTGGCGGGTGCTGTCGTGGCGTTAGCCTTAATTCCCGAGGCGATCGCCTTTTCGATTATTGCCGGTGTCGATCCCAAAGTTGGATTGTACGCCTCTTTTATCATGGCGGTAACGATCGCCTTTTTCGGCGGACGGCCGGGCATGATTTCGGCGGCGACGGGGGCGATGGCGTTGTTAATGGTAACGCTGGTACGCAACCACGGCGTCGAATATCTGTTAGCTACCACACTTCTGACGGGAATTCTGCAAATTGGTTGGGGTTTGTTAAAAGTCGGCAAATATATGCGTTTCGTGTCCAAAGCCGTAATGCTGGGATTCGTGAACGCGTTGGCAATTTTGATTTTCGACGCCCAACTTCCCCAACTGATCGACGTTCCGTGGGTTGTTTATCCGATGGTTCTCGGCGGCTTGGCGATTATTTACATTTTGCCGCGTTTCACGAAAGTGGTTCCGTCGCCGCTGGTGGCGATCGTCACCTTAACGGCGATCGCGGCGATCGCGGGTCTCGAAGTTCCCACCGTCGGCGATATGGGAGAACTCCCGACGACACTTCCGACCTTCGGCGTTCCCCAAGTTCCGCTCGATTGGGAAACCCTAACGATCGTGTTTCCCTATGCTTTACCCCTATCGATGGTGGGGTTGCTCGAATCGTTTTTAACGGCTAGCGTCATCGACGAACTGACCGACACCTCGAGCGACAAAAACCGAGAAGCAACCGGTCAAGGTATCGCTAACATTCTCGTGGGATTGTTCGGCGGGATGGCTGGATGTGCCATGATCGGCCAGTCTGTCATTAACGTAAAATCTGGCGGTCGGACGCGCCTGTCTACCCTCAGTGCCGGAATTTTTCTGTTGTTCTTTATTTTGGTACTGGGAACCTGGGTGCGACAAATTCCGATGGCAGCACTCGTCTCGGTGATGATTATGGTATCGATCGGAACCTTTAGCTGGTCGTCGATCGCCCATATCCATCGCCTCCCTCGCAGCGAAACGGCGACGATGGTGACAACAGTTGTAGTGACGATCGCGACCCATAACTTAGCCTGGGGTGTTTTGGCGGGTGTCGCGTTGAGTACGATCTTTTTCTCGCAGAAAATCGCTCAGTTGGTCTTTATCGATTCCGTGTCGAGTCCCAACAAAAACGAACGAATTTATAGCGTCGCCGGACAGATTTTCTTTGTTTCAGTCGAGCGGTTCGTACGAGCCTTCGATTTTAAAGAAGATCTCGATCTCGTGGCGATCGATCTCTCCCACGCTCACCTATGGGATCGCTCGGCGGTGGCCGCTGTCGATAAAGTCGTCTTAGGCTTCCGTCGTAACGGCGTCGAAGTCAAACTCATGGGGTTGAACGAAGCCAGTGCGACCCTCCTCGACCAACACGCCGTTTTCGATAAACCCGGAGCACTGCAAGATTTGAGCAATCACTGAGTTCGTAGAGTTAGTGTTTTGAGTCGGCGTGGGGGG
>NZ_JAQNCQ010000380.1:0-4816 GCF_028368005.1 Geitlerinema sp. CS-897
CCTTGGTGTGTAGGGTAAATGCTTGTAGCCTATATCTGGAAAGGAATTTCGCGATTTGAGCAGACTTTTTATACAGTTTAGCAAAAACTCTTGCCCTGTAAGGGTTTAAGCGATTTCTTGCATAGTAAGTTCGGAAGAGCCGTCAATTGTTTCCTTCGTGAGCTTCTCGCCGCCATTTTTCCATAGCCACAAGCCCACAATACCCCATTCAATCGGTTCCATTGCTTTCCGAGTCTATTTCTACAACAGCTTGGTCTAGCATAACAAAATCAGAAAATGCAGAGCTGGCAAAGGACGCAGCCAACTTTGCCCCTGTCACAATCGCGATCGCTGCTTTACGCCTGTGCTTTCAGTTTCTCGACTGGCTCGGACGTTCGGCTACACTGTAAACAAGATTGGCGATCGAGCGATCGCCGTGTCAGTTCGCTTCAGTCAACTCAATTCAACATCAGATAATGCGATCGATGTGAAAAATTCACATCGTCACAGCCATGATTCAAACTCATCCTAAATTTCTAAACCTCGAAGAATTTATCGATCGATATGGCGATCGCGATCGCTACGAACTTATCGATGGAGAATTAATCGACTTGGAACCGACCGGATTACACGAACAAGTTATTAGTTTTATCAGTCGAAAACTGAATGTCGAGATCGATCGCTTCGATTTACCTTACTTTATTCCTCACCGCTGCCTCGTTCGCATCTCAGACAACACCGCTTTTCGCCCCGATCTCATCGTACTCGATAAGACTCAACTCGTCCGCGAATCACTCTGGAAACACCAACCGATAATCACTTCAAATATTGCGATTAAACTCATTGTAGAAGTGGTTAGCACCAACTGGCAAAACGACTACGCCCGTAAAGTCGAAGATTACGCGCTATTTGGCATTCCTGAATATTGGATTGTGGATTATTTAGGATTGGGCGGTCGTGAATATATCGGAGACCCCAAACAACCCACAATTACCTGCTGTCAATTGAAGAGTGACGTATATGAAAAACGCAGGTTCCGACAAAACGAAACGTTCGCCGCTTTAATCTTTCCAGATTTACAAATTCCAGCCGATGCTATCTTTACTGCTGGACAACTTTAATATAGGAGTTATAGATACCGAATTTTTGACGATTTTTCTGTTTGAGATGCACCCTTTTTGTGTGGCTTTTGTTGAGCTAATAAGGAGTAATGCTACTTTGGTTTTTGAATCCTTGCCACGAAAGGATTATGACCAATCGGCATCATTTGGAGGCGGTTCGCTCGATTTTTCTGTTGGCTTCGGGTTTCCGCCCCCTTAAGAGTAAGATACAGGAGAAACTACTATTTTTAGACGAACATCAAATCGCCTGCAAAAGCCAAGTTACCCCAGTCATGTCGCGTTCTAATTCATCGCATTCAGCCTGTTGGCTCTGAATATAACTCGCCGATTCAAGTTTGAATGTGGCGATCGCTCAGATCGAGATCGATCGTAGTCGTTAGTTTTTCTTCGGCGCGATCGCACTCTGAGGTTCTCGCTTGTTGTAACAGCACCTCAACTGTATGTTTTGCATCTGGCGTCAATCGATCTCGATTTCGACACCACTCGGAAAACGACTCGAGTGTTTTACGATCGAATCCCAAAAAGGGAATCAAAACAAATCGCTGTATTTTGGAAATAATCCATTCAAAAGGTTTCTTGATGTCGAGATCGAGTAAATTTTTCTTCATAAGATCGGCGTAAAATTGTGCGATCGCTCCGATCTTACGCCAATCTTTAAAGTGGCAACAGACTGTGCGGTAGATTGGGACGAATAAGAAGAAATTTTTCAACATCAAACTGATGCAGTTGAATGCAAGCGAAGCCAACGGTAGAGGGCGATCGGGCGACATTCACTTTACAATAAACTGCGATGACTGGCGTTCTAGATACCCTTACCACGATGACATCTCGTTCCCTCACAATTACCGTTAAGTTATTTGCAGCGTACCAGGAAGCTTACGGCGTTCCTGAAGTGACGTGGAACTTCCCCGTGGGAACCCCCGTATCTGCGGTTCTCGATCGCTGCGCGACCGACTATCCCGAACTCCAGAAATGGCGCGAACTTACGCGGTTTGGAGTCAACCTTCAGTTCGTTACTCCAGAGACGCCGCTGCGAGACGGTGACGAAGTGGTGCTGATTCCTCCCGTGAGCGGAGGTTAACATCGGTAAAAAATCTGTAACACTTGCAACAATTTTTGTGACGATAGTTTGAAATTTCTTAGACGATCGCGGTACGATCGAGCAGAAAGATTATAGAAAAAGTCAATAATTATGAACGCTCGAGAACTCGCCCGCGAACGAATGACCCGCGATCGCCACCAGGAGGAAAACCGTCACGATGCGATGTTAGAACGGGCAGAAGAAGAATTCGATAACCCGAACAAAACTGACCCGGACGCTCGCAAGCAACTGACAGAGGAACGACACCACGACCAACACCTGCACGACTCGATGCGCGAACGGGCAGAAGAGGAAATGCAAGGATAGTTAAGAAAGAAGTCTCGGGCGATCGATATATAAAACTTTACGTTCGCTAGACATCGACGATCGCGGACGCCTTTGTCAGATCCAACGCGCGATCGCCCCTGACCCCAGACTCTCTAAATCCTCACAAACTCTAGACTATAGCCCGCGATCGCCCTCTCCCATGAGGGCGCTTTTTTGGAAAAATTTTAATCCCGACAAAAAAAGTCGGGATTTGTTGACGCCTCTTGACCCCCATGTTACGATTGCTCACCAAGTTGAGTTAAAAAAGGATACAAATACCATGACGCAAGCGATCGAGCGCCTCAAAAAAACTGGCACAGCCACCTTTACTCACCTGCAATGTAAAGAATGCGGCGCTGAATACGAAGCCACCGCCCAACACGTCTGTGAATTGTGTTTCGGTCCGTTAGAGGTCAAATACGACTACGACGTACTGCGCCGTACCGTCACCCGCGAAACCATCGAAGCCGGTCCCCATTCCATCTGGCGCTATCGTCCCTTCCTCCCCGTCACCACCGACACGCCCATCGACGTAGGAACTGGCATGACGCCGCTTGTCGAAGCCCGTCGTTTGGCGCGTCACCTGGGACTGAAGAAGCTTTACATCAAAAACGATGCCGTCAATATGCCCACCCTCAGCTTCAAAGACCGGGTGGTGTCTGTTGCCCTAACCCGCGCCCGCGAGTTGGGATTCTCCACGGTGTCCTGCGCCAGTACCGGAAACCTCGCCAATTCCACCGCTGCGATCGCCGCCCATGCCGGCCTCGACTGCTGCGTGTTCATCCCCGCCGACTTAGAAGCCGGTAAAGTTTTGGGAACCCTGATTTACAACCCGACGCTGATGGCGGTGAAAGGGAATTACGACCAAGTCAACCGTCTGTGTTCGGAAGTGGCGAACACCCACGGATGGGGCTTCGTCAACATCAACCTGCGTCCGTATTACTCTGAAGGATCTAAAACCCTAGGGTTTGAAGTCGTCGAACAACTGGGGTGGAAACTGCCCGATCGCATCGTGGCACCCTTGGCGTCCGGTTCCCTGTTCGGCAAAATTTACAAAGGCTTCCGCGAATTCGTCGAAGTGGGCTTAGTCGAAGACAAGCACGTTTCCTTCAGCGGCGCCCAAGCCGAAGGCTGTTCTCCCATCGCCCAAGCCTATAAAGAGGGTCGGGATTTCATTTCCCCCGTCAAACCCAACACCATCGCCAAATCGATCGCGATCGGTAACCCCGCAGATGGCGTCTACGCTCTCGACATCGCCCGCAACACCAACGGTTCCATCGAATCGGTCAACGACGCGGAAATCGTCGAAGGCATGAAACTGCTGGCGGAAACCGAAGGCATCTTCACCGAAACCGCTGGGGGAACCACCATCGCCACCCTGAAGAAACTCGTCGAAGCCGGACAAATCGACCCCGACGAAGTGACCGTGGCGTACATCACTGGAAACGGTCTCAAAACCCAAGAAGCCGTACAGGGTTACATCGGCGAACCGCTGACGATCGAACCGAAACTCGACTCTTTCGAGCGGGCGTTAGAGCGCTCTCACACCCTCAACCGCCTCGAATGGCAACAAGTTCTCGTTTAATTTGTTCCCGTTGACCGAGTCCCGATTTCCAGAAAGCCAAACACTTATGTCCGTTAAAGTTCTCATTCCCACGCCCCTGCAAAAGTTCACCAGCGATCGCGCCACCCTTGAATGCGAGGCGAAGACAGTGGCGGAACTCATCGACGCTTTAGAAGAGTCTTATCCTGGGATTAAAGCGCGTTTGTGTGACGATGCGGGAAAACCGCGCCGCTTCCTCAATTTTTATGTCAATAGCGAAGATATTCGCTTTCTCGACAATACAGAAACCTCTCTCAACGACGGTGACGAGGTGAGTATCGTCCCGGCTGTCGCTGGGGGGTAAAAGCGATCGAGCCAAGTCGCTCGAAATCTCCTACAACTCAACTTAATGCGTCATGTTTGAAGAGGTACGTTTTGCGTGCCTCTTTTTTCGGTTTCTAGGCGGCGATCGTAAGTTTCAATTGACAATCAAAATTTATTGTATTGAGTCCAAAGCTTAATTTGGCGATCGTGTCCACTACTAATCAAATTTTGGCGGGTGAATAACACAGAGGTGAACGATTCAGAATGTCCAGACAAGGTAAAAATTTGCTTTCTCTGATTAATCCCACATTCCGCACTTCAAATGTAGTGTATAAGTAGTATAAAGTGAATCGGAAAGGAATTAGGTATTTCGACTCAGCCAACTGACCCCTTGACTTGAAAATAACATTCAAGAGCCAACTGACTTGACAAAAATAGTAG
>NZ_JAQNCQ010000381.1:0-20319 GCF_028368005.1 Geitlerinema sp. CS-897
CGTAGCCAGGTAAAAGGGTCGTGTTTTCAGTCATCGTTCGTTTTCTGGGTCAATTGCAAGATCTGTTGTAAAACAAGTTTTGTTTTAAGACAGATATTGTTGGATAAACGTTAAAATAGCTCGGTCTTCAAAGCGGCGAGCCAAGTCTTGAAGTTTTCGGGCAAACGGACGGTATTGAGGATCGAGCTGCTCGAAATAGGCCGCGCGATCGCGAATTCGCTTCATATTGCCCATCCTCGCGAAGTCGTACAGCACCTCAATTTCCGACGGTGGCGGCGGCACGATCGGTCTGCTGACCGCCCCCTCAGACGGTTCGGTTTCCACATCGATCGCTTCGTACACCCATTCGAGTTGCAGCTGCTCCCCGAGAGCCGCCAACAACAACTCGGCGTCGATGGGTTTGGCCACGAAGGCATCGCAACGGGAAATTCGACTCTGTCCGTCATAGTCGAGCAGACTGGCAGAAATCGCGATAATCGGGATCTCCTGAAGTTCGCTGTGGCAGCGAATCTCTTGTATCGCTTCAAACCCACTCATCACCGGCATAATTAAATCGGTGATAATGGTATCGGGTCGATGCTGGAGAGCTAACTGCAATTCTTGTTGGCCGTCTTCGGCCAAAATCATCTCAAACCCTAACGGCTCCAGTAGATTCAACAACACCAGGCGGCTCTCGAGTTTGTCGTCGGCGGCTAAAATACGGCGTCGTCGTCCTTGATAACCGACGATCCGTCCGACCCGAGATGAAGTAACTGAAGTCTTTGCCTGACTCGCTTCAAAGCTGACCTCGAACCAGAAGGTCGAACCCTCCCCAGGTCGGCTGCTCACTTGGAGTTGTCCTCCCATCAAGTCTACCAGTTGGCGGGAAATGGCTAAGCCTAACCCCGTTCCGGCCGCTCGACGCGTCGTATCTCCCACCTGCTCGAAGGGTTGGAAGATTTTCTCGAGTTGGTCTTCACTCATGCCAACCCCGGTGTCGATGACTTCAAAGCGAAGGGTGGCTTTGGCTCCCTCGCAAGCCGTTTGGGAAACTCGCAGAGTCACTTGGCCGGAGTCGGTGAATTTAACGGCGTTCCCCAGCAGGTTGATGAGGACTTGACGCAGGCGTTTTTCGTCGGTGTGAATCCCCACGGGTAAGTTAGGAGCAGCATCGCAGTCAAAGTAAATATCTTTTTCGATCGCTCGCATCCGAATAATCCCGGCGACACTGTCGAGAAACGCCGAGAGGTTCACTGTCGATGGATACAGTTCCATCTTGCGAGCTTCGATTTTCGAGAGGTCGAGGATGTCGTTAATCAACGTCAGCAAGTGTTTGCCACTTTGCCGAATGACGTTTAATCCTTCGCTAAAACGAGGAGTAAGGTTACGTTCCCGTTGGAGGATTTGTGCGTAGCCGAGGATGCCGTTGAGGGGGGTTCGTAACTCGTGGCTCATGTTGGAGAGAAACTCGCTTTTGGCCGCGTTGGCCGCGTCGGCCGCTTCTTTGGCCTGTTGGAGTTCGGCGGTGCGTTCTTCAACTTTTTGTTCGAGGGTGTGAGAGTAGTCCTCCAGTTGTTGGTTGGCACGTTCTAAGTTGCGGTAGAGAGTGGCGTTTTCAATGGCGATCGCGACTTGAGCGGTAAGGAGTTTCAGAACTTCTTGCAGGCGAGGGGGAAAAGCGGCAACAGTTCGATCGTTTTCTAAGTAGAGAATACCTAAAAAGCTCTCATGTTTGAGAATGGGCAAACACAAAATACTTTTAGGTTGGTGTTTTTGAATATAGCGATCGCTGCTCCAGCGTTCCTCTTGTGCAATATTGTCGTAGGTTAAGGCTTCGCAGAGATGGCGAACGTAACGAATCAGAGAAACGGGAACTTCAGTGCTGGTTTCGAGGGAATGTTGAGCAAACTGTTGTTGTTCTTTTAAAGTAGCCAGGGCTTCAACGCACCAGTGAGAATCAGTCGGTAAAATCAGAGCGCATTTCGTCGCTCCGGCATTTTCCATTAAAACGCCAGTGAGTTTAGCAATGAGTCGATCGCGTTGTAGTTCGCTTGAGATGATGTGGCAAGTTTTGAGGAGACTGGCTGCGTCGAGACCTTCGGAAGTGGTGCTACTGCTTGAAAGGTGAGATAGAGTACTTTGAGGAAAAAGTGGCGCGATGGTTTCTTGGGAAGCCAGCGGAGCATCTCGGCTAGTGATAATGGGTTGGAGTAGTTGAGGATATTGGGCTAACAGTCGCTCGGTTTTAGCGGTGGCTCCCCATCGTCCGTAACCCGAGTACGCTTCTTGCATATAACTGGCAGCACTTTTCAGGTTTCCTCGATCGAGGTAAAAGAGAGCGGCACGTTCGCTCGCTAGGGCTGCTTCGTGGATATAGTCGTTCGTAGTGGCCTCGGCAATGGCTCGGTCGAACAGTGCGATCGCTTCGAGGTCTTCACCTAAAATTCGATGTCGTTCTGCCTCGACTAGAGCAAATTTATGGGAATAGTTGCTGGGGGCGCAATCAGCCCAAATTTTCATTTTGTCTTGGTTTTGCTTGATTTTGTCTCGGTTTTTCAGGCGATCGTCCAAGTCGAGATTTGCATCGATTGCCAGTCGCGCTAAAGAATCGTAGAAATGAAAGACGGGAACGGCGAGGGCGGCGGTAACAGTTTCTAAATAGTCAGCGGCAGATTCAGAATAGCGGATGGCTAAATCGAATTCTCCAAATAGATAGGATAGAATAAGTTTGTTTAAATAAAAATAATGGAGTCCGTATCCATTTTTGTTTTCTAAATAAGTGGGCAGTAACTGCCTTTCATCGACCGCTTCTCCCACCAAACAACTAGGAGTGTCACTCTGAGCGATTAAATTTAAAGCTGTCTGTCGCGTCACTGCAATTAAATTGACTCCCATTTTTTGATGGAGTCGCTCGAGGTCTTGGCTCCACAGACTCATTTCCGGTTCGAGAGCCGTGAGTTCTTTTCCGATAAACAGTGAATACTGACAGATTTTAAACGCCGTGTAGCCGGCCCATTCAAACTCACCTGATTTCATGCCACATTGATATGCCCAACGCATCGGCTCGATCGTACTTTTGGCATGGTCTTTCCAATGAAAAACAAACCCTTCGAGAATGTCTAAGGTTCGAGATTGAATTGCTTTTTGGTTAAACTTGTCAAGTAATGTTAACGAAAGTTTACCAAATTGATAACCTAACTCAATGTCACCGACAATTCCACAGAGAATTTCGCCGTAAATTGCATAAGCTAAAGCCGACCAAGGAGAATTTCCATATCGAATTGACAACTTCACTTGTTCTAAAACGAGTAGTGGCATCAGATCGGGAAAAGACAGATAAACTGGAGGAAATAAGGTCGATAAAAGGCTCATGGCGGCGAGTTTTACCGGATCGGTCATTTCTGAAAAATCGAGTGCAGCCAACGGTTTTTTTCCAATAGGACTCGCCATCACTGTTTCAAGTTCGCGTTGCAGATCTGAAGGTTGAGGGATTTTAGGAAACACAATTCCTAAAATTTCGAGAGCGTGCAATCCGACTTTAATTCCTTCGTCGATACGATTTTGTGACGTGTAAGCTGTTATCTTAATTTCGTAAATTTTGATATTTTCGACAATATTTTTAGAGTTTTGTAAAACGCGATCGCCCAAAACCTCCATTTCCTCTAAGTTGCCGTTGAGATATGCTATCTCTGCTGCCAATTTATAAAGCGATAACGTGAGGGCGTATTGCCGAGACCAACCCTCAAAGCTGAGCAGTTCTATCCCTATATTCAAGTACGATTGTGCGGCGGAATAAGCGGTAGCTGATTTGGCTTTTTGTGCGGCTTTCAAGTTAAGCTGAGCGAGATAATCCCGTTCGACTTGTGTGGTTAATAATCTGTAACCAATATTCAACTGGCTGACGATGGAGAAGATCGTTTCTTCTTGCTTTTCTGATGGAGTTTTTTCAAGGAGCCGCCGCCCGATTTTGAGGTGAGTTACTTGTTTTTGCTCTTCTAGAATAAGTGAGTAGGCAGCCTGCTGAACGCGATCGTGTAAAAAACGATAGGTCACAGAGCGAACTGAAATACTATCAGTTTTCCTAAAATCGATCGATGTTTTATCTGCCTCTAAATGCTGAAAAAACTTATAAGATTCGCTCACTGGCAAAATCAAACCCGCTTGAAGTGCTACCCAAATTCGATCGGCGATCGCTTCTTCAGATACTTCACAAATTACCGATAACGTTTCGATTTCAAATTTGCTACCAATACAAGCTGCTAACTTTAACACATCTCGAGTCGTCTCGGGCAGTTTTTGTAAACTCTTGACAATGTATTCCACCACATTATCGGTAAGCGTTACCTCTCGTACGAGAGAAAGATCGCATTCCCAATGTCCCAAAGTCGAATTAAAGACGATGAGTTGCTCTTCGTAAAGTGTTGTGAGAAACTGGATGATAAAAAAGGGATTTCCTTGGGTTTTGAGTTCCACTAACTCCGTCAGCGGTCGAGCAGATTTTTTGTTACAACACAATGTTTCTGCAATCAAGAGATCGATCCGATCTCGTGTTAAAGGTTGCAGAGCCATTGTAGAAACAATGGCTCTATGCTCCTTAATTTTTTTAAGGCTCAACATTAATGGATGGGTAGGAGTAATTTCATTGTCGCGGTACGCTCCCAGCAATAATAAATACCCCGTACGATTTTCGATCGCCAACACTTCAATTAAAGCGAGCGAGGCTAAATCGACCCACTGTAAATCGTCTAAAAAAATGACTAGAGGATGCTCGGAGGTGGTGAAGACCTCAATAAATTTTTGAAAAAGTAAATTGAAGCGATTTTGAGCGGCATTACCCGACAGTTCGAGAACGGACGGTTGCGGTCCGATAATGTGTTCTAACTCGGGAATGACTTCGATGAGGACTCGACCGCTTTCTCCGACGGCGTCGAGAATTTTGGCTTTCCAGGCGACCAGTTCTTCGTCCGATTCACAAAGCAGTTGCTCCATTAAATCTCGAAAAGCTTGCACGAAGGCGCTCAGAGGAATATTACGGTTGAATTGGTCGAATTTGCCTTTAATGAAATACCCCCGTCGGGCGACGATGGGTTTGTGAACTTCGTTAATCACGGCGGTTTTGCCAATCCCCGAAAAACCCGCCACCAACATCATTTCTGTGACACCGCCAGCCACGCGCTCGAACGCCTCGAGTAACGATCGCACTTCGGCTTCTCGTCCGTAGAGCTTTTCGGGAATGGTAAAGCGATCGCACACATCTCGCTCTCCCAACTCAAAGGGTTCGATCGCTCCGGTTTCCTGCCACTGTTGCCAACATCGCTCGAGGTCGTATTTCAACCCCAACGCACTCTGATAGCGGTCTTCGGCGTTCTTGGCCATCAACTTGAGAACGATCGCCCGCACCGCCTCGGGAACCGAACTCCCGTCAGGAAACTTAGCCTCGCGAGCGATGTGACAATGCACTAACTCCATCGGATCGCTGGCAATAAAGGGGAGCTGTCCCGTCAGCAGCTCGTAAAAGGTAACGCCGAGGGAATAGAAATCGCTGCGGTAATCGATGCTGCGATTCATGCGTCCGGTTTGTTCGGGGGAAATATAAGCGAGGGTACCTTCGAGAACGTTCGGGTCGATCGGTTGTTGTTGTTCTTTGGGTAATTGGGAGGCGATCGAAAAATCGATCAGTTTCACTTGCTTGGTGTCGGGGTGAATGAGAATATTTGCCGGTTTGATGTCTTTATGAATCACCCGACTTCGATACAGTCCCTCGAGAATCTGTGCCAAAGCTATGGCAACGGGCAAAAATTTCCCCAGACTCAAAGGTTGCTGGGTGGCATAGTCCGACAAGGAAATCGCCCCTTCGTCGGGCATCACCAAAATGCAACTGTTTCGGTAATTCTCCAATGCCAGAGGCTCGACCACACCGGGACAATCGAGGTTTTTGGCAATGGCGTACTGGTTGCGGAAATTGACCAGTTCGCGGAAACTGGGATACTCGGCATCGAGCAGTTTGAGAATCACCGCTCGACCGTCGATCGCTCGCCGTCCCCGATAAACCAAGGTTCGAGAGCTAGAGTGCAACAGTTCGAGGTGACTGTAGCCAGGAAGAAGGGTCGTGTTTTCAGTCATCATTTGGGTTCTCCAGTTTCCACGGATCGAGATTGCGCGATGAAGGCTAAAAGCGCTCGGTCTTCAAAGCCACGAGCCAAGTCTTGAAGTTTTCGGGCAAACGGACGGTATCGATCGTCGAGCTGCTCGAGATAGACCGCGCGATCGCGAATTCGCTTCATATTGCCCATCCTCGCGAAGTCGTACAGCACCTCGATTTCCGACGGGGGCGGCGGCACGATCGGCCCGCAGACCGCCTCCTCTGACAGTTCGGTTTCCGCATCGATCGCTTCGTACACCCATTCGAGTTGCAGCTGCTCCCCGAGAGCCGCCAACAACAACTCGGCGTCGATGGGTTTGGCCACGAAGGCATCGCAACGGGAAATTCGACTCTGTCCGTCACGGTCGAGCAGACTGGCAGAAATCGCGATAATCGGGATCTCCTGAAGTTCGCTGTGACGACGAAGCTCCTGTATCGCTTCAAACCCACTCATCACCGGCATGATTAAATCGGTGATAATGGCGTCGGGTCGATGCTGGAGAGCTAACTGCAATTCCTGCTGGCCGTCTTCGGCCAAAATCATCTCAAACCCTAACGGCTCCAGTAGATTCAACAACACCAAGCGACTCTCGAGTTTGTCGTCGGCGGCTAAAATACAGCGTCGTCGTCCTTGGTAGCCGACAATGCGATCGCCGCTCGCCGATCGGGTGACGTTACGGTTGTCCTGCTTCGCTTCAAAGCTGACCTCGAACCAGAAGGTCGAACCTTCCCCGAGTCGGCTGCTCACCTGGAGCTGTCCTCCCATCAACTCCACCAGTTGCCGGGAAATGGCTAAGCCTAAACCCGTTCCGGCCGCTCGACGCGTCGTATCTCCCACCTGCTCGAAGGGTTGGAAGATTTTTTCGAGTTGGTCGTCGCTCATCCCCACTCCCGTATCGGCGATCTCAAAGCGAAGGGTGGCGATCGCTTCTCGGCGGGCAATTTGAGAAACTCGCAACGTCACTTGTCCGGAGTCGGTAAATTTAACGGCATTTCCCAGCAGGTTGATGAGAACTTGACGCAGGCGTTTTTCGTCGGTTTGAATCCCCACGGGTAAGTCGGGAGCAGCATCGCAGTCAAAGTAGATATCTTTTTCGATCGCTCGCATTTGGATGATGCCCACGACACTGTTGAGAAAGGCTGAGAGATTCACCGCCGACGGATACAGTTCCATCTTGCGAGCTTCGATTTTCGAGAGGTCGAGGATATCGTTAATCAACGTCAGCAAGTGCCGACCGCTTTGGCGGATGACGTTTAATCCTTCGCTAAAGCGAGGCGTGAGGTTGCGTTCTCGTTGGAGGATTTGCGCGTAGCCGAGGATGCCGTTGAGGGGGGTTCGTAACTCGTGGCTCATGTTGGAGAGAAACTCGCTTTTGGCCGCGTTGGCCGCATCGGCCGCTTCTTTGGCCTGTTGGAGTTCGGCGGTGCGTTCTTCAACTTTTTGTTCGAGGGTGTGAGAGTAGCTCTCTAGTTGTTGGTTCGCTTCTTCTAGATTGTGATAGAGCAGGGCGTTTTCGATGGAAATCGCGGCTTGCGAGCAGAAGAGGTTCAGAAGCTGTAGGCGATCGCCGGTAAAGGCATCTGTGGTCAGTTGGTTTTCCAGGTACAACACCCCGATACACTTGCCGCGATCGAGCAGCGGCATACAGAGAATGCTTTTGGGGGGATGCCGAACGAGATAGGAATCGGTGGAAAATTTGGTTTCGGCGATCGCGTCCTGAAGGATCAGAGGATCTTGGGTTCGCCAGACAGTATTGACGATACTAACGGGAACTTCTTGTTCGGGTTCGAGTGTGAGGGATTCTCCGAGAGAGGCGACTCGAATGGTTGGGTCGGCCTCGGTATAAGATGCCAGAGCGACCAATGCTAGGGTGTTTCGATGGGGCAGGAGTAACGCACTCTTGGAGGCTCCGGCATTTTCCATCACCACTTGCATCAATTGGGAAAGCAATCGTTCGAGTTGAATTTCCCCGGAAATGGCTTGGGAGGCTTTGATGGCGGAGGCTAAGTCTAGCGAACTGGTGGTACTGCTGGAGGTGACGGTTCCGGTACGGGTGGGAATCGAGGTCGTAGTGGTAAGCGATCGCGGGTTCGACTGTTGGAGTAAAGGTGCCAGCAGTTGAGGGTAACGGGTTGCTAAGTCTTCGACTTTGGCTTTAGCCCCCCAGCGGGCATAACTGTAATAGGCTTCGCTCATGTAGCTGGCCGCCACTTTGTCTTTGCCCCAGTCGAGGTAAAATTTGGCTGCCAGTTCGTTAGCCAGGGCTTCTTCTTGGATGTATTCGTTGGCTTTCGCACCGGCGATCGCGCGATCGTACAGTTCGATCGCCTCGGCTTTGTACCCTAAAACTTGACATTTTTCCGCTTCGACTAAATCGACTTTATGTTGATAGTTCGTCGGGGCGTAGTTTGCCCAGTGTTGTAGTTTTCTTTGGTTGCGCTCGACCTTCTGCAATCCCTCGTCAGTGTTGGTAGAAACTTCACCCAGCGAGGCGATCGTACTCAAGGACTCGTAAAAATAAAAGATGGGTTCGCCGATGGTTCCCATACCGCCCATCAAATAGTGCTGGCACTCGGCAGCGCGATCGCGAGCCGATTCGATTTCTCCGAATACGTAGCTCAGCATCAGTTTAGATAAATAGAAGAAATACAAGGCTGTGAATTCGCGAGATTCTAGCAGTTTTGGTAAAAACTCTGCTTCTTGAAGACCTTCTCCTGTTAAATAACTGGGACGTTCTGTCGCGTCCAGTAAATTTAAAGTCGATTGCCAATAAATGCGACACCAATTGACCGTTGTAAGCTGGTTGAATTGCATCAACGCTTGACAGTAGGCTTTCATTTCTGGCTCTAACGTAGAGAGAGGCTGGCCGCACCAAAATGAATGACAGCACAAAATTCCAGCACTATATCCGACGAATTCTAAATTGCCGACTTCTAGTCCTGACCTATAAGCTTCTTGGAGTAGCGGCAGCGTTTTTTGAATGTGAGAGTTTCGATGTAAAATAAAAAATCCAACGACAAATAAAGCTAGAGGCTTGACTGCATTTTTCTCTAGAGTAGAAACTAATTGAAGGGCGAGTTGACCGAACTGCACGCCCGTCTCTACATCTTTCAAGCGATTGCAAGCCAGAAGTCCATATCCTGCATATCCATGAATCGATTCGGGGATGTTTCCATATTGAATGGAAATTTCTACTGACAAACAAACCAGAAATGTATATAAAGAAGATCCTGAAATATAAGCCGCAGGCATGATATTATTAATCGTTTGGACGATCGCGATTTTTTCACGATCTGTCATAATGGGAAGACGAGCTAAGTCTTCAATTTTTCGACCCTCCAACTGTGTTTTAATCTCCGCAATTTTTTGCCGAAGATCGCTAGCTGTTGCATTTTGGGGGAACGTAATACCGAACTGTTCTAAAACTTCTAGAGCGACGGCGATCGCTTGTAGCGGTTTGTTTTGAGAGGTATACGCCTGAATTTTGATGCGATAAACGGCAATGCGATCGAGGATCGATTCAGTGCGATCGATAACCGTTTCGATAAATTGATTCATTGCCTCGAATTCGCCACACAGTAACGCAAATTCTGCGGCGAATTCGTGCAACTCTAAACTGATATCGTACTGCCGCAACCAAGCATTTTCTTGGAGTAATAAAATTCCGGTTCGAGCATAGCTGTAACCCGCTCGATAAGCCGTCGAACTGCGGGCTTTACGGCTAGCAACGAGATTGAGTCGTGCGAGTTCGTCTCGTTGTCTGAGATCGTTCATTAACGCAACGCCGTAGTTGAGTTGGCTGACAAGTTCGAAAATTCGCTCTTCTCGGGCGTCTGACGGTATCTTGTTGAGTAAACGTCGACCGATATGGTAGTGAGTGGTTTGTTTTTGAGAATCGGGAATGAGAGAATAGGCTGCTTGTTGGACGCGATCGTGTAGAAAGCGATAGCTGACGGTTGCTGACTGGGTAGTGGTATTGTTGAAATCTTTTTGGAAAAAGTTGTAAGCTTTGCCGATCGGCAGAACGAGTCCTTCTTGTACAGCCGGCCAAATTTCCGTAACGATTTCCTCTTCGTCCTTGTTACAAACAACTGATAAGGCTTCTAAATCGAAGCGATCGCCCAAGCAAGCTGCTAGCTTCAAACTTTCTCGTGCGGGTTCTGGTAGTTTTTGCAATCGCTCTACCATTAATGTTTCAATATTGTCAGTCAGTGCTGCATCACAAACTTGGGCGAGATCGCATTCCCAAAATCCGATCTCTGCATTAAAGACAATCAGTTTATCTTCATACAATTTATTCAAAAAATGAATACAAAAGAACGGATTACCTTGAGTCTTTTGATAAACTAATTCGCTTAAAGGCTGTGCGAGTTCTTGACTGCAATGAAGCGTTTCGGCAACCAAGCAATCGATATGATGTCGAGCTAAAGGCGGCAGTGCGATCGTGGAAACGATGGCTTTGTTTTTCTCCAACTCCGCTAAACTCAACATTAGAGGATGGGCGGGAGAGACTTCGTTATCCCGATAAGCTCCCAGCAAGAGTAAGTAACCGCTCCGATTTTCACCGAGCAACACTTTCATAAGGTCGATCGACGCCGAGTCTATCCATTGCAAGTCGTCTAAAAACATCACGAGAGGATGTTCGGGCGTCGTGAAAACCGCCATAAATTTCGACAAGAGCAAGTTAAAGCGGTTTTGAGCGGCGTTGCCAGACAGTTCGGGGACGGTCGGTTGCGGACCGATAATCTGTTCTAATTCGGGAATCACATCGATGAGAACTCGACCGTTATCTCCGACAGCCTCGAGAATCTCGACCTTCCAGACGGCCAGTTCGGCTTCTGAGTCGCCGAGCAGTTGTTCGATTAAGTCTCGAAAGGCTCGTACGAACCCTGAAAACGGAATGTTGCGATCGAGCTGGTCGAACTTTCCTCGGACGAAATACCCCCGGCGAGCCACGATGGGTTTGTGGATTTCGTTGACGACCGCAGTTTTACCGATGCCCGAGAAACCCGACACCAGCATGAGTTTGGTTCGGCCTTGGGAGACTCGCTCGAAGGCATCGAGCAAGGCTTGGATTTCGACTTCTCGTCCGTAGAGCTTTTCGGGAACGGCGAAGCGATCGCAGAGATCTCGCTTGCCTAACTCAAAGGGTTCGATCGCCCCTTTGTCTTCCCACTGTTGCCGACATCGCTCGAGATCGTATTTCAATCCCAACGCACTCTGATAGCGATCTTCGGCGTTCTTGGCCATCAATTTGAGAACGATCGACTGTATCGCCTCGGGGACGGGACTGCCGAGCGGAAACTTGACCCCGCGAGCGATGTGACAATGCACTAACTCCATCGGATCGGTAGCGATAAAGGGAAGTTGTCCGGTTAGGAGTTGGAAAAACGTAACGCCGAGGGAGTAGAAGTCGCTGCGGTAATCGAGACTCCGGTTTGTCCGTCCGGTTTGTTCTGGGGAAATGTAGGCCAGCGTTCCTTCGAGAACGTTGGGATTGGTGAGCTGTTGTTGTTCTTTGGGAAGTAGGGAGGCGATCGAGAAGTCGATCGGTTTCACTCTCCCGGTGTCGGGGCAAACGAGGATGTTGGCTGGCTTGATGTCTTTGTGGATGATTCGCTGCTGAGCGAGGAAATGCAGGGCTTCTGCTAGTTGAATGGCGATCGACAGAAAGTCGCTTGAGGAACGTGACGACTGTTGCCAGTAGTTAGACAAAGGAATCGCTCCCTCGTCGGGCATTATCAGAGCGTAACCGTTGCCGTAGCGTTCGAGGGCTAAGGGGCGAACGATATAGGGAGAGACGAGAGAACGGGTAATGACGTACTGGTTGCGGAACCGGACTAATTCGTTAAAGTTGGGGTTGGGGTTGCGTAAGACTTTGATAATGACGGGTCGGCTGTCTTGAGTCCGTTGTCCGCGATAGACCAGGGTGTGGTTTCCGGTATAGATAAGGTCGATTTCTCGATAGCCAGCTAAGTTAAGCATTCTCGTTACCAAACAATCCGTCAAATTGAGTATGAGTTTGCGCTCGTTCGGGAACAGAGCCGAAAACTCTCGAAGAAGCCTGAATTCTTAGAAGAGGCAGCGTCAAGGATGAAGGCTGGGTGAAGTTGCTGTGGCGATCGAAGAGCGATCGCTCGGTTGGGTTAGGGAGAGAGGAGCGATCGCTATCGAGGCTAAACGGCTCTCTTTTGAGGCAATTGAGAGATACATCTCGATTTGTAAAAGGATCTCTCGTTTTAAGCATCATGCGAAAAATTCAGTCCGGTGACTGACACAAAATGTAAACTTCATTTAAGTCAATAATTCTTGACATATTAAAGAACGTGGATCGGGTGCGTCTCACTTTTGCCAAAACATGAATTTGGGGTAGATTGGGTTTCGGCTTCGCTCGACCCAACAGCCGCTCGTTCGATTACGAAAGCTCGTATCCGATGAATTTACATTTTGGAGATGCACCTAAGTAGATCGCCTTCGAGCTGACTGTCAGTTGTGTACGATCTGTCATCCCTAAGTTCTTAATAGCATTAAATAAAAGATCTCTGCAATACAGTAGCTCTGCGAACTAAGTTGTTTGACTGACATAAATCGTAAAAAGTTATGCTGCAAGGTCGCAAAGTATGTTTGTTTCGTTGTGTTACAAATTCACAAAACGAGATACTTGTATTTTTACGGAATTTGAACTAAAATATTATGCGTACGATCGCTACTGGTTTATAAGTAAATTTGCGGATGCACGGCTCCGTAAATTTACAATCCTGTTGTACTATTTAAAATATATTATAATTCGATCGAAATAACTCACTCGAATTGTTTTTTTCGATCGCAAAAAATATCTATAGCAACCCTAAATCAGTTGTGTAACAAAATCTGGACAAAAAGGGAATCGGGAACGGGGAACGGGGAATCAGATTTTTTCTGGTGTTTTAATTTTTGAGGACTCATTTGGCACTGCTATATAAATTTCTATGATTTTTGCCTATACAATTTAGATTATACGAACAAAAAAATGTATTGCATCCATTTAAAAATATTAAAGATTTTGGCTATTTTAAAATTTCAAATAAACGAAAAATTTAAAAATATCAACAAAAATAAATGCAAAGATTGCAAATCTGAATCTCACACAATGCTTTTTCATCGGGTGCATCTCACTTTTGTAAAAATATGAGTTTGAGGTAGGTTGGACTTCGGCCTCGCTCAGTCCATGGGTGGCGCGATCGCGAAACCCAACAACAGCTCAATTCATTGCAGAGACACCGATCTGATAAATTTACATTTTTGAGATGCACCCTTTTCATCTTCCGGATCTTCAAAGTTTGAGGTGATAAGTGGATTTTATGCCCGGTCAAAACCCTTGCTGTCGGGGCGTCATGGCAATGCGCCCCGATTCAATTTCGTATTATTCATAACAAATTACACCGTAATCTCAGGAGACCCCATCTTCCGACCCGAATCACTGTGTCTGGTGTGGTGAAGAATTTTGGAATCCAAGCTTAATCCAAGCTTATGGAAAACGGATTCCGTATAGCCCTCTTCTGTCATTTTTGGAATGAAAATTACGATCGCAGTCGTTTAATACCTGTTGAGGAAAGAGCTTGAGAAATATTTCGACTCGAACTCTAATCGAAGATTGGATAAACAGGCTCAAGGAAGCTGACAGTGCTGTGGATGCCGCACGCGTCGCTTTTCCACCCCGAGCTAAAGTGACAGGGCGATCGAACTCCCGACTATTCACGTATGCCGCGATCCTGTCAGATCGGACGAACAAAAACTCGGTTCTGTCACCGAATACGGAATCCGCCAACCGTACCCCCTTTATCAGCACTCTACCTAAATCGCGTTAAGTCTTGGGATATGGGGACTTTTTAGCCAGAGCCGCAACATCGAGGTTGCCGAACTGGATTCCGTATCGCGGGGTTTCCAAGGGACGTTGGAGCGTCCCTACAGGACTAATCCCAATCCCAACAACACGCCACTGGCAAAGTGCAAGTTGACGGCGATAAACTTGCAGTTACTGACGAGTTCGGGGCGATCGTGGTTTTCCCCCACGTGCTGCACTAACTGCACCGCCAGCGGAAGACTTGCCAAACACAGTAACGTCCAGGGCGAGACGCTGCCCGATATCACTGCGATCGCCACCGCACCGAACATCGTGCCGCTGAGCCAGGGTAACACCTTCGCCCCCCGTTCGGTACCCAGGCGTACGATGGGCGATCGCTTCCCAGCGGCCAAGTCGTCTTCGACTTGGTGAAAATGAGAACAAAACAAAATCAAACTCGTGGCCAGTCCCACGAACGTCGAAGTGGCTACAAACGGCAGCGGGTTCGCTAACAGTCCCGCCCAGCTTTGGGTTTGGCTGTAATACGCCGCCGCCAGTGCCATCGGCCCGAAGGTGACGAAACAGATCGATTCGCCGAGACCGTGATATCCCAGGCGAAACGGCGGCCCCTGGTAGCTGTAACCCAAGGCGCAGCAGGCGAGAACGATTTCGAGGACGGTGAGATCCCGCTGCCACACGGCGATGGCGAAAATCCCTGCAATCCCCAGCGCTAAAAAGAGGTTAGACATCCAAAAAATCAGCGATCGATTCCCCGTTAAATTCACCAGAGAATGAGCTTTATTTTTATCGATGCCTGTATCCGAGTCAAACACATCGTTACTGAGATTTAACCAGGCAAGAATTAAAATGGCAGAAATTAAAAATGTAGAAAACGATCGCACCTCGAGACGATGGGTTTCCGCAACGGCTACCGCCGTCCCCACCCAAATCGGAATCACCGCTACGGTGTACATGGGTGGTTTGATAGCCGCAAACCAGAGTTTTGATGTGTTTGGAGCCTGTGAAGGATCGGATAGCGTTGTCATTTTGTGAATTTTAGTTGTTTTGATTTTTCGCTTTCTGAAGTCTTTTGTATTCTATCAATGGTTCTTAAACCAACGGTAGACACCTTTGGAAAAAGCCCTCAAACTGTCTGAAACCCACACCTCTGCTTTCTCCTTTCCCCCGGTGCGATCGCCTCCCTCGACCCCCTTAAACCCCGCGTTTTCCAGGTATCAGTGGTAATTTGGTACTCAGGCGGCGAGTCTGACGGGACATCTGCGCCAAACTCCCCTACCGGACTGGCGACCCGTTCGCAGCAGTCGGACGCCGTTCTTAGTTTAATAAAACTTTACATCCGTCCGGTTCATGGCAGTTAAACCCAATCCGACAAAACTTTTTCAAACTTGTCAAGACCTCGAAGCATTTCTTTTCAATTGTCAGAAAAGATCCCTTGAAAAATGTCAACCGCACTGGATCAGTCTGTCGTGGGAACTGCCCGCGATCGATCCCCTGGTGGCCTTTTCCCGCCTCTTCGACGGCGGAGAACAACTTTTTTACCTGGAAAACCCCAACCAAAACACCGCTGTCGCGGCTGTCGGAACTGCCTGTCATCTCAACGTAGACGACAAAAACCGCTTTGACGTGGCGCGGGAATTTGTCGAAACCTGCCTCGATCGCGCCATTGTGGGCGGAGACAGCCAATCCCCCGACAGTGGAATGCGCTTTTTTTGTAGCTTCACCTTCTTCGAGCGTACCAGCGATCGCGACGCCCCATTTCCCGCCGCGACCGTCTTCCTCCCTCGCTGGCAAATTTCTCGACGCGGCCGCCACAGTACCGCCGTCTGCAACCTCCGTCTCGACGCCAACAGCAACCTCGATCGCCTCACCCGTCAAATTTGGCGCGTCTTGCGCGACCTGCGATCGCTCGGATGTCGCAGCCTGACCCAGCGTTCCCCCAAACGCAGCCAAACGGACTTCCGCTATATCGATCGCTTCAAACAATCCGTCGAAAAAGCCCTCGACGCGATCGCCACCCAATCCCTTCAAAAAGTCGTTCTCTCCCACGCCATCGACCTGCAAGCCCCCTCGCCATACCACCTCACCGGAACCCTCAACAACCTACGTCACCTCTACCCCGACTGCTACACCTTCGCCGTCGGAAACGGTCGCGGCCAACAGTTTATCGGCGCCAGTCCCGAACGCCTCCTACAAATTCGCGACGGGGAACTCCTCGCCGACGCCCTGGCCGGATCTGCACCCCGAGGCATCACCACCACCGCCGACGCCCACCTCGCCAACAGCCTGCTGTGCAATCCCAAAGAACTCCACGAACATCGAGTGGTGTTGCACTTCATCCAAGAACACCTGCAAGACCTCGGTTTGACCTTGCACCCGATTCCCCCGATGCGCCTGTTGCAACTATCCAACATCCAACATCTGTGGACGCCCGTACAAGCCACCGTTCCCGACGGCGTACATCCGTTGCAAGTTCTCGAACGCCTGCACCCGACGCCCGCCGTGGCGGGGGTTCCCCGTTCCCTCGCCTGCGACGCCATTCGCCAATGGGAACCGTTCGATCGCCAACTTTACGCCGCCCCCCTCGGTTGGCTAGACGGCGATGGAAACGGCGAGTTCGTCGTGGGAATTCGATCGGCTCTCCTCGACGGCGATCGCGCCCGTCTCTACGCCGGAGCGGGGATCGTCCACGGTTCCGACCCCGAAAAAGAACTCGCCGAAATTCAACTCAAATTCCAAGCCCTTCTGAAAGCGTTGGCTTAGAAGAGGGGGAGAAAGGGAGAGGGGGAGCAGGGGAGAAACTGTCAACTGTCTCCACTGTTGACTGCTCACTGTTGACTGCTCACTGTAAAAGGCTGGTGACTGAAACACTGTTCACTGTTCACTGTAAAAGGTGACTGTCTTCATCACCCGGTACATGGGCGATATGAACGATACCGTCCCCTTGATTGACTAGGGGATTCTGGGTTATCCCCACGATCGCCCCGTGACAGGGGGCGACGACTTTCGCGCCGATATTGCCGAAAACATCGACGATGACGCCGAGTTTTTGCTTTTTGACTACCTTCTGCCCTAATTCTACGTTCAGGAGCAAAATTCCCCCCATCGGCGATCGAATCCATTGGGTTTTTCGCACTTCCACCGGGGCGAAGGGTAACGGGTGCAGTTGCGTTTCGTACATCTTTAGGGCGTTCATCACCCGCAACACCCCTTCGACGCCGACTTCGATGGCCTGGCGATCGAAGCGCAAGGCTTCCCCCGCTTCGTACAACAACACCGGAATTCCCTGCTGTGTGGCCGCTTGACGAAGCGAACCGTCGCGAATCGTCGAATGAATCACCACCGGAACGCCAAACGCCATCGCACAACGATAGGTTTCCGAGTCGTCCAAGTTGGCGCGGATTTGGGGTAAATTGGTGCGGTGGTCTGAGGCAGTATGTAAGTCGATGCCGTGGGTGGAGTGGTGGACGACCTCTTTCATGAACAAACTGGCCAGTCGCGAGGCCAGAGACCCCCTCGGAGAACCGGGAAACGAGCGATTTAAATCGCGGCGATCGGGTAAATATCGCGATTGTTCGATAAAGCCAAAGACGTTGACCACCGGGACGGCGATTAAGGTACCGCGAAGCTGTTCGGGAACCACGCGATCGAGAACTCGCCGTACGATTTCGACCCCGTTGATTTCGTCTCCGTGAATCGCCGCACTCAGCCACAATACCGGCCCGGTTTCGGAGCCGTTTACGACGGTGACGGGGAGAGAAATCGGGGTTTGCGTGGCCAGTCGCGCCACGGGAAGTTCGAGTTGAACGCGGGAAACGGCGGGAACGGTGGTGTCTCCGATATCGATCGCGTTAGCAGCACGTAAATCTTGCAAGCGGTCTTCCATGAAGCGTTTGAAGTCGAGAAATCGTGGATTTGTGAGTGTTTAGATGTTCGAGTTTCACCTGATAGCTTTTTACGATAACAATTTTTTCCGAGGGTCTGTCTGCGTTTGCGAGATACTCTCCGCCAGATATCCAGTCTCGTCGCCTGACTCAAACCGTTCTCGATCGACCGGACTCTAATAATGTTCGCGTCTCTCTAAGATGAATTTCTCGTTCGTTACTTTGGGTTAAAATACGTATCGATTTTAATTCAATATCCTCGTTTAAAGCTCGATAAACGATCGTGACAAACTATAAAAAATACAGTATTTTAAAGTTCAAAAAATATCGAAATACAACTCGAGACACCAAAGTCCTTGCGATTTGATGTCCGATCCTCTTAAAATGAAAAAATATTGTGGAATTAAAACGACCCGATCGCACAGTCCCAAACCTGAAGAACCGCGATAAGTTTAAAATTCCACATCAACACTTATCCAGCAATCGATCGCCATCTCGCGCCATGTGGAATCTCGAAGCCTTCAGCGTGCGCCCCGACTTTTACTTTCAAATTGCCTTTACCCTCGTCGTCAGTGGAATTTTCTTCTGGCAAGTATGGGTTGCGTGGAAAGCCGTGCGCCGCTAATCCCAATCAATGCAACAACACCGCGATCGCACGGACGACTCGCTGTCGCCTCCCTCCCCTGAAGTCCCCCTCCAAACCGTGTATCTCGTCGGGGCGGGACTCGGTGACGTGGGCTATCTCACCGTTCGCGGAAAAGACGTACTGCGTCGTGCCGAAGTCTTGATTTACGACGCCCTCGCCGACGATCGCCTGTTAGAGTGGGTGTCGTCCGACTGTCTTTGTCTCAACGTCGGAAAGCGAGGCGGACGACCGAGTACCCCCCAATCAGAGATCGATCGCCTCCTCGTCGCCTACTGCTTACAAGGACGGCGAGTCGTGCGTCTCAAAGCCGGAGATCCCTTCGTTTTCGGGCGCAGCGCCTCAGAAATCCGCGCCCTGCGACAAGCCCACTGTCCCTTCGATATCGTCCCCGGAATTTCGTCCGCTCTCGCCGCCCCACTCCTGGCCGGAATTCCCCTGACCGACGCCGCCCTCAGTTCGGGATTCGCCGTTTTCAGCGGTCACGATCCCGACAAACTCCCCTGGGACGCCCTCGCCCAACTCGAAACCCTCGTGTTTTTAATGGGACGTCGCCGACTTGAAGAAATCTGCGATCGCCTTCTCCGTCGCGGAAAATCGCCCCAGACTCCCATCGCCCTCGTCAGTTGGGCCGGTCGTCCCCAACAGTCCGTTTGCACCGGAACGTTAGAGAATATAGTCAAACGCACTGCGGGACAACCTCCCTCGCCGACCGTTATCGTCATCGGCAAAGTCGTGCAGTTACGTGAGGAATTCCGAGATTTTGAGGAGTTTATGGCCACGAAAACCGGTCTTTTAGCTGGAAAAACCATTTTAGTCACGCGATCGAGCGGACAGTCGAGCAATTTTCAAACCCTGTTAACCGACGCCGGGGCGAACGCCCTTTCTACCCCCGCCTTAGAAATCGGGCCGCCGTCGAGTTGGGACGAATTAGACCGAGCGATCGATCGCGTATCTCAATTCGACTGGGTGGTGTTTTCCTCCAGTAACGGCGTCGAATACCTGCTCGATCGCTTACAAGAAAAAGGTCGAGACGTTCGCAGCCTCGGCGGACTCAAAATTGCCGTCGTCGGTCGCAAAACCGCCAAAATCCTCGAACAACGCGGGTTCAACGCCGACTTTATCCCCCCCGACTTCGTCGCCGATTCCCTCGTCGAGAACTTCCCCGAACCCGTCGCCGGAAAGACCTTCCTCTGTCCCCGCGTCGAAACCGGCGGACGTACCCTATTGGGAAAACAGTTTACCGAAGCCGGAGCGATCGTCGAAATGGTTCCCGCTTACGAATCCCGCTGTCCCGCGTCCCTCGAACCCGCCGCCCTCAACGCCTTACGTCGTAGAACCGTCGATGTCGTCACCTTCGCCAGTTCCAAAACCGTGAGAAACTTCGCAAAACTCGTCAACGATGCTGGGGAGATTTCCTTAGACAACGTGGCCTTGGCCTCCATCGGTCCCCAAACCACCGAAAGCTGTCTGTCCACCTTCGGACGCTGCGACATCGAAGCCGAAGAATACACTATCGAAGGTCTGTATCGAGCGATCGTCCGTTGGGTTAACGCTTAGGTGAGGAGACGAGAAACGTAGGGTGTCGTGACGCGGGGCTAAAAATCCCGTCGAAGTCAGGAAAAAGCACTTCCCGCCTCACGCACCGCCCCCACCAGAAAATGGAGAGAAAAGGATTTCTCACGTTGAGTTGACATCCTCACCGCCCTGGAAGGACGGTGATTCCCAAACCTCGCGATTTGGGTTCCTGCTTCCTTCTCTCTCGAGTTTTTCGCAGTTGCTCTCCGGATCGAGATCCTTCAAGTCTTACACTCGCTTCACAGGCTGTAA
>NZ_JAQNCQ010000382.1:0-3120 GCF_028368005.1 Geitlerinema sp. CS-897
CCCCGGTCAGAACGCCTTCACAGGCTGTTTGTTTAACGTCCACGATGCGCCCCACCGCAGACATAAGCGAGAATCAAATTCTCTTGGCCACACCAACTGGCGATTTTGTGGTTTACCTCCACCACGGGTTTTTCGGGTGTTGCGAACCATACCCTTAGGATCTTAAAGACCGTTTCCGGTAAGGCAATTTTACCAGTTTGTTCGTTTCGGCGCTATCCCCTTCTCTCGCTATCGCATTGTTCAGGGGATGCACCGAAACTCACCGCCGCTTCACCACCAACCAAGCCTATTGGCTATGGTTGGAGCGCTGCGACGAATCTTGGTAGGCGATCGGCAATCGACTCGACAAGTTAATGGGATTTTGAGGAAGTCTGAGAAATTGCCCATTCCATCTGGCGGACGAGACCTCGTAACATGGCGACTTCGGTTTGGGAGAGGCGAACGCGGTTGTAGAGGCGGCGAAACTTTTCCATTCGCGCTTTGGCCGTGTGAGGATAGAGGTAGCCAATATCGAGTAAAAGTTTCTCGAAATCTCGATAGTAGGCTTCGATCGCGTCGGCGGTGGCTTCGGGATCGTCCGTCTCCGGGGGGAGGTTCGGCGAGTCCGCTTCAGCTCGAACCACTGTATCGTAAAGCTCGTAAGCGCACACCGCCACCGATTGCGCTAAATTGAGCGAAGCGTAATTCGGACTCGAGGGAATGCGTAGGAACCGTTGCGCGTAGTTGAGTTCTTCGTTACTCAAGCCGCGATCTTCGCGACCGAAAACTAAAGAAGAGGGAACCTCCAACAGCCAGGGTAAAACCTCCCGAGGACGCTCGAAGTGAGTTGGAAAGGAGCGATCGCGCCCGGCAGTGGCCACGACTCGCTGACAACCCTGTAACGCAGACGGTAGACTGTCTACACATTGGGCGTTTTCCAAAATTTCGGCGGCGTGAACGGCCATTTGTCGCGCCTCGTCACCGAGATGGTCGCATTGAGGATTGACGAGAACCAGGCGATACAGTCCCATATTTGCCATCACGCGGGCGATCGATCCCACGTTTAACGCCCCAGCCGGTTCGACGAGGACGATTGCGATTTGGGACAAAGCCGTCAGTTCCATTCCACTCCTTATCAGGCATCGAGATATCTCTGAACTTATTTATTATCGGTCGATTATGGGTCGCAAACACACGAAATCGAACCTTCCCACGAAAATTTGTCCGGTGTGTCAGCGTCCGTTTGCATGGCGCAAAAAATGGGAAAACTGCTGGGACGAGGTGAAGTACTGTTCCGAACGCTGTCGGCGGCGGCGTTGAGGAGCAGGGGAGAGGGGGAGAGCGTAGGGTGCCGTGACGCGGCCGGAAAAGGCGGCTGAAATTAGATCGATGTCGTATTACCGCGTCACGCACCGCCCCCAACCGAAAAATGGGGAGATGAGGTGATGAGGAGCCGAAATTAGATCGATGTCGTATTACCGCGTCACGCACCGCCCCCAACCGAAAAATGGGGAGATGATGGGATGATGGGGTGATGGGGGCGAGATCCCCGGCATCTCCAAGATGCCGGGGATCTGTTTCGTTTAAGATATTGAAATTGTAGATCGATTTTCAACGCTCAATTCTCCAGTAAATTCATGTCTGATTCGGTGCAACCCAAACTGATCGTTCACGGTGGCGCAGGGAGTTCTCTGCAAGGAAAAGGCGGTGTCGAAGCCGTGCGCCAAGCCCTTTATCAAATTGTCGATGAGGTGTACGGGTTGCTGCGGGACGGGAAAAGTGCCACGGATGCGGTGGTTCGCGGCTGTCAGCTCCTCGAAGACAACCCCCGTTTCAACGCCGGAACGGGGTCGGTGTTGCAGTCGGACGGACAAATTCGCATGAGTGCGTCGTTGATGGACGGGATCGCGCAACGGTTTAGCGGCGTCATCAACGTGTCGCGGGTCAAAAATCCCATCGATATGGCGAAGTTTCTGCAAGCGGAACGCGATCGCACGCTCTCCGATCTCGGTGCGGCGGAACTGGCGCGAGAACTGAACTTACCGATTTTCGATCCCACCACGGACAAACGCCTCAAAGAATGGTTGCAAGACCGCAAAGATAACTTTCAACGGAGTATGGCTAACGTCATCGCTGAAGACGAAGCGGGACGGGGAACCATCGGCGTGGTAGCCTTAGACAACCAAGGTCGCATCGCGGCGGGAACCTCTACAGGAGGCAAGGGGTTCGAGCGCATCGGACGAGTCAGCGATTCGGCCATGCCTGCGGGAAACTACGCCAATCGCTTCGCCGGGGTCAGTTGTACGGGTATCGGTGAAGATATTGTCGATGAATGTTTGGCGGCGCGAATCGTGGTGCGGGTGACGGACGGGATGTCGTTAGAAGAGGCGATGTCGCGATCGCTTGCTGAAGCCACGGAAAACCAACGAGATCTCGGCGCGATCGCCCTCGACGCCAAGGGGAACATCGCCTGGGGTAAAACCAGCGAGGTGGTGTTAGCGGCTTACACAGACGGCGAAACACGCGGCGACAGCCTCGAAGCCGAAAACGGAACGGTGGTGTTTGTGGTGTAGAACACAGTTGAAAAATCGATGAAGCCCTGGGAAACGATGTCGCAGTTCGTGGCGATTCGATCGCCCTGGCTGACGCTGTTTGGAGAACGACTTAAGGACGATCGCGATCGCCTTCTCGATTACTGGCGGGTTGAAAAAGCCGACTCCGCCGTAATTATCCCGCTGCACCGCGATCGCTTCGTCCTTCCTAAACTCAGCTATCGTCCGGGGATCGGGGAATTCACCCTCGACTTCCCCGGCGGGCGCGTTCCGAGCGATACGGCTGCGATCGAAGTCGTGCCAGATATCTTACAGCGGGAACTCGGCGTTACCCGAGACCAGATCGATCGCCTAGAAACGCTGAATTCCCAAGGGTGGCTAGTTAACAGTTCCTTTTCTAACCAAAAACTGTTTGGCTTCGTCGTGGAAATTCGCGCCGACGTAGACCTCGACGATCGCCGCCTCTGGGAAACGAGCTATGCAGCCGAGGACTCCCAAGACTGCGATCGCCTGCTCGAGGCGTTAACCTGTTTGCAATGTCGCGCCGTGTTGTTGGAGTTTTTGAGACAGCGATCGCGCGATCGCTAAC
>NZ_JAQNCQ010000023.1:0-18026 GCF_028368005.1 Geitlerinema sp. CS-897
CCCCGGTCAGAACGCCTTCACAGGCTGTTTGTTTAACGTCCACGATGCGCCCCACCGCAGACATAAGCGAGAATCAAATTCTCTTGGCCACACCAACTGGCGATTTTGTGGTTTACCTCCACCACGGGTTTTTCGGGTGTTCCGAACCATACCCTTAGGATCTTAAAGACCGTTTCCGGTAAGGCAATTTTACCAGTTTGTTCGTTTCGGCGCTATCCCCTTCTCTCGCTATCGCCTTGTTCGGGGGATGCACCGAAACTCACCGCCGCTTCACCACCAACCAAGCCTATTGGCTATGGTTGGAGCACTGCGACGAATCTTGGTAGAATTCAAAGCGCTCGCGAAACTGCTCGATCGACAAGTCTCGCGTCCAATATTCCACCAAGGCGTGACCGAACGACCAAGCGTTGCGATCGGGCGGTTCCGGGTTGTCTAACAACACCGGCCACAAGGACAACAAATCGAAGTTGCGGATGTGGGAATCTCCCGAACTCAACAGCGAAAACAAGTCGTAAGCCATCTGAAGTTTCCCGATGACGATGGGTAATTGTTCCACGGGAATCTGTTCGGCGAGGAGATATGCCAGAGTCGGTTGTCCGGTGGTGAGGGTGGAAATAAACTGAAGAACCGGACTTTTGAGAAATGTGGTGACGCCCTGAGTCGTCGCCATTTGGAAGGTGTAGCGATCGATAATTTTCGCCGCCGCGCGAACCTTCGCCTCGCGATCGCGTAGAAATCGCGCCAGGCGCAACTGTTTCGCCGGTTCGATCGCCTCTATCACGGTAACGGAGAGTTGTTCGACGTTCCAAGGGGTTCGTCCCGTTGTCTCGTCTCGCGTCACCAACGGAAGCACTTGTTTACAGAGACTTCCCAACTGTTCGCGGCGGTAGTGCGTCGCCTCGCGAATCGACTTCTCTTTGGGGCGATCGCCCCCTTCCCAATCGTAGGGCGGGTTCCACTCGCGAATCGGACGCAGGCGATCGATCTGCGTCACGATGGCGATCGTCGGTAAGTCTTCAATTTCCTTAGCCAAATCCTGCAAAAAGTCCGCATCCATCTGCAACGCCGGATCGAGAGCGGGTGTCACCAACAATACCGCATCCGCCGTCCGCGCGTAATCCAACACCAACTCCCGAAACTCGTTGCGATTGGCTTGTTCGTATCCCGGCGTATCCCACAGCGTCAGGGTTTCGCCCTCCTCGCTTTCCCAAACGTACTGTTTCACCGCGTCGGTACTGGGTAAAACGTCCACTTCCGCCCGTTCCGATTGAAATAAGGTATTGATGAGGCTGCTTTTTCCCGCCCCCGTGCGCCCCACCAGCAGCAAGTTCACGGGTTTTTTCTCCACCCTTTCCGTCGGTTCGGCGCGATCGAGAATTTCCCGCAAGGTTTGGGTTTTCGCCTCCACCTGTTGCGGTTTTTGCGCCTCCAACGCCGGGAGAGACGTACCGCCGTATAACAGAACCGCTTGCTGGGCGAGGTTTCGCAACGCCGCTTCTCGCAACATCTGACTTAAATTGCCTAGGAGTTGTTGCGTGGCGCGATCGCTCGATTTCTGCGTCGTTTGTCGCGCGATCGCCGCCGCCGGATTGAGAACCCACTGCGCCACGTTCCAAATTTTCCAGAGTTTTCGTGCCGAGGGTTCGAGTTTCTGATACATTTCGTATCCCTGATAGGCTTGTCCCACGGTCACCTGTCCGAGAACTGGGGAAAGCTGCTGCATCCAGCGATCGAGGTCGTCCACCGTTCCCCGAATCAACCCGTATGCTTGGGGAACGTAGATACTAAGCAGTGGATATTTGACTTCCGGGTGGTAAGCGTTCGCCACTGCCACCACTACATCTTGACATCGCTGCCAAAACTGCGGCCAGTCTTCCCAAATCGGCGCGTCGTCGCGACAGTCTTCGAGGATGCGTTGCAATGCGGGTTCGACTTTTGCGGCGGCGTCGTCTCCCCCGGTGGCTTCGGTGTCGGCGACGGATTCGAGTTTGGCGTTGACTTCGGCGACGACGGCTTCTACTTCGGCGATCGCGGGTTTCGTCCACTTCACCAACAGCCACCGCCATCCTGCGAACGCGAGAACGACGATTCCCCAAATCCAGTTAATGCCCCAGTTGTGAATCTGGATTCCGGCGGACACGAGTAAAAACACCACGATACTGGCGATAGGGGTGGATAAAATTGCCCACTGCCACGGTTTCAAACGCACCATCTCGATCGCTCCTCGGTTACGACTGCTGCCATACGGTTGTCCCTCGATCGCTAGTTTAACGTTGGTGTCTGGAATCGAAGTCGATCGCGCTGTAGGCGATCGAAGGCGTTAGCGAGGGACTCCCACCATGCAAAATCGAGGGTTTCAATGGCAGTTGAGGCGATTTCTCCTGCTGTTCGTCCCGTTTGCCGGGTTGAGTGGCCTCGCATCGATCGCGTTTGCCCGGTTTTACTGGGGTTACTTTTTTCAACCGCCGCCAGTTCCGCTAGAGGCTATGGAAATCGAGACGATCGAGTCGATTACGCCCGTTTCGTCTTTAGAAACGGCAAACGGCCGGTCGGTGTTTCAAGTCGATCCGGCGATTTTGTGCGATCGCAACTATCAGGAACCTCTCGGAAATTCGGGATATTGCGGTTCCTCGAAATGCAACAGCGAATATTGCGATCCGACGCGGGGACTCGTGGAACTGTTCGATCGCGGAACTCTCACGGCGATCGAGCCACAAATGTCGTTAGCGAAACTCGCCACGCTGTACGATGCGATCGAAGCCACCCATTTACTCTCTACCCCCGAATCTGAGGTTTACGAAGACCAAGCTCAGTTACTGCAAGGAATTGTTATCGAAGCGATTGGAAACAACGGCCGAGAATTTATTTTAGTCTCCGCCACGGGCGGACAGTTCAGCAACGATCGCTATCCTTACTATGACGTTTTGTTCGTGAGAAACGACGACAATTCGCTACAACTCGTCGATAGCAACAAGTTCTTTTACGAAATTGCGGGATTTGAAGGTATTTTAGAATGGCATACGATGTGGTCAGTTTTGTTAGTCGTCGGTTTAGTTTTAAGTATTGTTTTTGTTGGCATTCTCGATTTAGTGGGGCGATCGTATCAAGCCCGGAGACCTCTAAGTTAAATTGTTGAATTTCAATGATTCTATTTGTAGAAAACAGTATCTTTACAAATTTAATGCTAGAACACTGCCAGATCCCCGGCATCTCCAAGATGCCGGGGATCTATCTTTAAGATGACCAGAGTTTCACAAAAAACGTTTTATTTTGCAGAGACTAAATCGCGATCGCTCGGGGCTTTAACGTCGTCTTCCATGTCGCTGGCGTAGACTTCACAAGCATTTCCAGGACTTTCAATCAGTTTGATTTTATACAGTTGCGCTCCCAAATCGCGAACGGGATTTTTTAAAAGCTCGCAAATGTGGAGCGCGAAATTTTCATTGGTCGGCACTACCGTTTCAAAATGGGGAACGTCCAGATTGAGGAACGTATGATCGAACGGTTCGGCGACGCGATCCTCAATCAGTTGCATCAACTGACCCAAATCGACAAGCATTCCCGTGCGACGATCCATTTCACCCTTCACCGTCACTTCGATATGGTAATTGTGTCCGTGTCCGTAGGGATGGGCACATTTTCCATAAATCGCGTAATTTTCCTCGTCGCTGGCGTCGGGAATCGCCAAACGGTGCGCGGCGCTAAAGTGAGTTCGCGTCGTCAGATAGGCTTCGTCGCCGTTTCCGAAATAATCCGCCCACAAATCGGGATGCTCGAACAATTGAATTTGCACCAGAGGAAGGTGCGCTGCGAGGCGATCCCAGATGACTCGCGCTACGTTTTCCGTCGTCGGGAGCGTCTCTTGGAACTCTTCCCACACCTCGTTGAGAAAGGAAAAATCCAGTTGGCTGGTCACTTCCCGCTTGATGTCGTGTTTGATATCGGAGAGGTTTAACACCATCCCGTACTCATCGAGTTGTCCCGCCATAGAGACGTAGAGGACGTAATTATGTCCGTGTCCCGGTGCTTTCGCACAAGCGCCGAACTGCTTGAAATTCTCGGCTTCGCTGAGTTCGGGGAGCCAATATCGGTGGCTGGCTGAGAATTGCGCTCGACGGTTGATGATACAGTCCATGAGATCGCGTGTGAAGTTCTGTAAAGGTTACTCCATTGTATCGCGGTGTTTTTGGAGTCGAGGGGAAGGTGCGATCGCGCGAAGGCTGTCAATACGTCGGTTACGAAGTTTTTACGATCGCTCGATCTCGGCTTTCACCCAAGCGCGAAAGGCTTTCATCGTCTGATTTCGACCTTCGACTTTACTGCGTTCGAGATACTGCGGAATGATTTCTGCGATCGCCAACATAGGAAAATGAAAACTCGGGTGCGATCGCACGTATTTCCCATCTTGCAACACGCTAATTTCCAACACCTCACCGTCAAACCGCCAGAGTTCTTTGACACCCAGTTTTTCGTAGTTTTCTAAGCGCGTTCGAGAGGTCAGATCGATTTCAACTGCGAGATCGGGAGGCGGATCGACAGTGAGATCGAGACGTTTTTTACCGCGAATTTCTGCTTCGTGTTCGATGTAGAAACAGCTATCTGCTTCGATCCCCTGTTTCATGGTTTGACTTTTAAACGTCGTCGAACCTAAGTTTCTAAATTCGAGGTCGAGTTCTTCTAGTAAAATTTCAACAAAATTGCCTATGATGACCTTATCGTCCTCGTGTTCTGGCAACGGAACCATAATTTCTAGAAGTCCTTGACTGTAATTAATCCGCGCACTGCGTTTTTCTCCGAACTCTTCTAAAATTCGTTCGTACATCTGCCAATTTACATCGGTCATCACGAGTTTTTGACCGGGAGATAACACAATTTGCTTGAGTGAGACTTGCATAGTTTTTTAAGTGATTTATAGAGTTTTTTTATTTTAGTTTTTATTTTATATTGTTGCGTGAGAAATATAACAAATTAAGCCTCAATTCTGTAGTCGATCGATGTAATTATATTACCTTTCATATTGTTGTAAAGCTTTATATAGTCCATAAGTTCCCATTTTTGCCATACGATCCACTACATCAAGACAGCGTAACTTTAACGTTCGATCTCTAGTTTGACTGTATACACGAATTAGCAACTCACTCACTGTATCTGTATCTACCCTGGAATGAGTAGAGATGTCAGCCGTGTCTGAACTCAAATAATCTACAAGTTTTTTACAAACTAAGTACGTAACGTCTGGAAGTTTAGCTGTTGTTTCCTTAAGTGCATTAATCAAATTGTAACTATTCTGAGCAAATGCTAGACTATCAACGAAAGCTTCTATAAAATCAGTATAGTTACCTAATTCATCTTTCTCAAACTTTAAAAAGCATCTTGCTGCTCGATCTCGAACCTCTTTTTCCGGATCTTGAAATAGCTTAACTAAATTTTTCTCGCAAAAATCACGATAATATGCAGAACGTAAATTAGACGCAAAGATCTCAGCCGCAGATAATCGATGCTCCACTCTTCCTTCAAGACATTTCTTAGCGAAGGACTTAAATTCTTCAGTCGTTAGTGAAAGCAAGCAAACTTGTCTGGAACCAACTCTAACGACATTTGGAATATCGGAATTAATCGCTCGCTCTAAAATCTCTTTAAACCTTTCATGGTGTGTTGGTGATGCGAAGTATATAAATTCTTCAATAGTTCTTGTTTCTAAGAGTGATTCTTCAGTATTACAAAGTTGGAAGAAAAGTTCTATGGCTAATTCTCGATCGTAATTTAAAACAGCTATCAGAGCTTCAGCCACACAAGCTCTTACAGAAATTGAAGGATCTTGCACCATATTACGTAAAGCTGATAAAAATTGTGGCGTGCGATCTTTATTCAAAAACATCAAGCTAGCGATAGCACTCGCCGCACTCCCTCGTGTAGAGTTAATTCCAGCCGTAAGAATACGATCGGAATCACCCTTAATAACTTTTGTAGTCCATTTTTCCCCTTCTGGATTGCAATCGTTAAGAGCATAATAAGTCAAAATATCTATATCTGATGATGACCAAGATAATTTTGCTAATTTTTGAAAAATATAACTAATTGAATTACCACAAGGATGTTGTGGTAATTGATGACAGCATTGTAAAACTTTACTTACAACCTGAACATCCATTTCGTAATCGGATTCAGCAATACCTCGTAAAACGGCGTTAAAATAGCATAAATTTGTATTGCTCGGGAAGGATTGAACTAAACTAGCAAAACGTAACGGATCGTTTTGAACTTCTTTCTGCAAAACAGAAGATAGTTGAGCCGCTCCACCAATTAACTCTCCACTAGACTTAAACTTAGAAAATGCGTCACGATTTGTGTAGAAATAAATAGCTTTCAACCATTGCTCGTCAGTCATTTTTTTTGCAGATTTTTCGGGTATAGGAGAACTTACTATATAGGCTTCTATGCTCACTGGTGGTTCGATTTTTCTTGGCTTTTCAATTAAATTAATACCGATGAATTTACGCTCTAATTCTTGTAATCGACGAGTGATTTGTTGAGAACAACGACAATCCGGAATACTACTCAGCAATACCCACTGACCAAAACCACGAAAATGGCGCAATTCATAATGTTTTTCCCAACTGGGATAATAATCTAATAAAGAATTTGTTAATATTTCTAATCTTTCATTAGAGCAATATGGAGTCACTACATCTAATAGCTGTTTGGTCGCCCAAAAAGGAGCAGCATGAACGTTTCCATTACAAATGTCATAACCGGTATTAAACCTAGCTGGGTTATCACAAATATACTCTACAGCTTCATTGAGAGTTTCATAGACATTTAAAATAGCCTTATAAGCGGTTGTAATCAGATAAAATCGTAATTTTGTGGAAATTGCGTCTAAATATTTAAAGGGTTTTCTGTAAATTAGGTAGCAAACTCTTAGTAACGATGGAAAGCTTTCCGCTATAGCTGTATACGCTCGAATGAGGATATATCCAATCGTTTCAAAATTTGATTCAATAAGTTGTTGCTTGATGCTCTCAAAATCTTTGAACTGAAGTACAGCTAATTTGCAAATTGCAATTTCTACTGCGTTCAGTGTTAAATCTTCAGGCTTATATACTTTTCCATAAGTTCGATAACACCAAACGCTATCCTGCCAAGGAGGATTGCTTTTTCGCTCTGCTGTTAATTCAATAACACGAAACATAAATGGCAAAACATAATTGACAAATTGCTTGGGAGCATTCTTAGCACTTTCTATAAAGATTTCTGTATCAAGCTGACCTTTAAGTATGGTTCCATTTTTTCGGTCGAAGGGATTTGGTCGATCGCCTTCAAGACTTAAAGTTAGACGTCGGTTGAGGTAGTGACCAATGACTTCACAAGCCCAACTTGCAGATTGCTTGGGTAGGGAATAAATCAGATTCCAAAACTCGCTATTACTTGCGATCGGTCCTCTTGCATTATCCAGAGTACCATCATCAATCAGACGTAAAAATAATTCAAAGAAATGTCGTCCTGCACCAATATCCGCCCACTGCATTATAGAAACAAGGCGTTTTTTCCAGTTTTCGGACAACCCAACATACGGCTCTAATAATTCAGCAACTCGATCGGGTAATACCTTCTGTACTCGAAATAAATAAGTTGTTACTCGATCGAGTAAATCTTCATCTTCACTCCTGAGCAAATTTTCTAATATGCCTAGACTGTCAAGTAGTTTGAACCAGCTAACTGAGCTATATAATGTTTGCCAAATTTGATAATTAATAGAATTTGATTCATCAGTTATCAGTGTATCCAAAATTTCCCATTCGTCTTGTGTTGGATCTGGCAAAGCTGCGAGGATTGCCAGTACTACTTGTTTAATGTGAAACCGTATATCAAAATTCGTCAATAATTCATTAAGATCGTTCAAATAAACTTCAAAATCTGACTCTCGTTCATGAATCAAAATTTGTCGAACTTGAGTACGACAAAATAAATATTGATCGCTATCTTTAAGGAAATGTATTAATTTCTGACCTCTATAAGCAAATCTACGAGCAAAAGCGTAATCGAAAAAACTTTCGTGGAAAAATGATATTCTTTTATTTTGCCAAATCAACACATTCTCTGATGCCATTGCCTCAGCATCTTTTGAATAGTCATCAACAATTTCTTGAGGAGCTGATAAAACTTGTTTTTCATTCATATAATCGCAAAGAGAGTCGATTACTTGTGTCCATCGAGAAGCATAGCCAAGACGCTCTTTTAAAATAGATTGCTTATGTTTCCAGAAACGATCGTATAAATCTTTATTAGTTATAAAACTAAGATTATCTAAGCTCTCATCACCTTGAACTTCACTAAACAATTTTAAGTGAATTGGCAAGGCAAGTAAATCTAGTTGTTGTGGATTTAATTGTTTGTCTTTTAAGCTCAGTTTTTGGCAAATTCTTTTAACTGTTTCATGAGACACCTTTTTGATAACGACTTCTTCCAATATTCCGTCTCGACTAATTAGACGCTTTAATCGAGGATCGTTTTCCAAGTCAAAATTACGACAAGCTAATAGTAAACGAATATTTGAATGTGTTTGAGCCTGCTTAATAATTTCGTCAATACATTCAAAAAACCAGGGATTACGTCCTGAAGCTTCACTAACAGCATCTAGCTGATCGATAATTAAAACACATTTATGATTATGAGCAACCGCAGCCAGCACATGAGCTGGAGATCCCGGAAGTCCTTCTAATTGTTGTCCTAGACTGTTGAGAGATTGTGTCGGTGTTAGACGATCTAAACGAAATGCAATATAAGGTATAGATTTTTCTTGCAATTTAGTCGCGACTTGTCCGATCGTACCACTTTTACCAACGCCAGCCTCTCCTGTAAGTAGCACTCCACGTTTATTATCACTTGGCAAGGTAAGCTTTTGAAAAATAAGATGAGCTTCATCTCTGAGAATTACTTCATTAGCAATTTTTTCGCGATCGAACGTAGTAAGATATATCTCATTTACTTTTTTGAGCTTGATTAAGACATGAGGATCTTTGCCCCATTCACATCTTTGATACCCTCTATCTTTTAATAGATATTCCCAAATATCGACAGCTATCAATTGTTTATGTATTTTTTTAACAGCTAGTTCTTCTAATTCAAGCCTAAGTTGTTTAGAGTCACCTTCCACTAGGGAATTTAATCGATTTTCAGTAGTTTCAATTAAAGTTTTTTCATCAATCGTTCTAAAATTAATTCGCTTTAATGCAGTATAAGCATCTTGTTGAGAACAACCTTCCCATTTCTGACACAGCTTCCCAAGGTTTCTCGATAGGTTCTGAGTTAGATAATATTGTTCGTATTCTTCCCAGGACAAAGAATCTCTGGCTCGGTTGGCTAACTCATGGAGTTCAGCTGCATCTTGAGTTGAAACAAATACGCATGATGTATTTTCTTGCTTGAGAGTTTTCCAAAAAGCCGACAAAACTTTGGTGTTTGAATCTTCTAAAGCATTAATTGTCCATCTTCCCCGTCCGCTCTTTTGTCGTTTAACTTGATGGCATTCTAAACTCTCCGGCCGCTGTAAGAAAAATTCAAAAGCATCCTCCCCAGGCTTTTCTAACCTGATGGAACTGGCTTTATCCTCCATGACGTCAATCATGCAGTGTACTGTCCATATTCCCTCATAACGATTACCTAACTTGTCAGATTCTCCTCCCGGTAAAGGCATATATAATATCAGTCCTCCATGCAGATTTTATAAATCTATCGCTGATTTATCATAACAAACTACTGGGGAGCGCAGGAACCATATCAGTCACCGCGCCCCCAGAGAGATTATCGCGCCAAGGCTTCCTCAACCCACTGTTTTAACGTAGGAACCACATCCGCGATCGCCATGTCTCGAGACTCGTGCGTCGCGCGATCGACCACTTCCACTTTACCCTCAGAAATCGATCGCCCCGTCACCACACGATAGGGAATCCCGATCAAATCGGCGTCTTTAAACTTCACCCCAGCCCGTTCCTTGCGATCGTCGAGTAACGTTTCCACACCCGCCGCATTGAGTTCCGCGTAGAGTTTTTCCGCCGCCTCCATCTGTTCTTTCGTGTTGATATTGGGAACCGTGACGATCGCGTGATAGGGTGCGATCTCCACCGGCCAAATAATGCCATCCTTATCGTAAGACTGTTCGACTGCTGCCTGCGCCAAACGAGACACGCCAATGCCGTAACATCCCATGACTAACGGCTTGTCTTTCCCGTGTTCGTCGGTGTACGTCGCCCCCATCGCCTCGGAATACTTGGTTCCCAATTGGAAAATGTGGCCGACTTCAATACCTCGGGCGGTTTGCAGAACCTGTTCCGGGTTTTTCAACGAGCGATCGCCCGCCATGGACTTATCTAAATCCACTACAGGCGGTAATGTAAACTGGTCGCCCCAATTCGCCCCGACAACGTGAAATCCGGTTTCGTTCGCCCCAGTGACGAAGCTTTGCAAGTTTTCCACCGTCTTGTCCGCCAACCGCAAGAATTTCGGCGCAACGTCTTTCTGTTTGGCGATGTAGTCGTCAGCTAAATCCGGCGCAATGTATCCCAAAGGTAACGGGTTCGCCGCCCACTTCTGCTGTGCGTCTGCATCGGGAACCGTCAACGACAAGAGCGCGATCGCGTCGTAATCTCCCGCCCGTCGCGTTAGTTCGTTTTGCAACTTAACCTCGTTGACATCGCGATCGCCGCGAACACTCACCAACACCAACACGGTGGTTCCGTTATCGTACACCGCTTGATAGAGAACGTTCTTCACCACCTGCGTCGGCGAACAGTTCAAGCAGTCGCACAAACTGGCGATGGTGGCGGTGTCGGGGGTTTCCCGTTTTTCGTACGTCTCAAACGGCGAGGGTTCCGCCTCGGGGGGAAGCGAGACGGCTTTTTCCACGTTCGCCGCGTAACTTCCGTCTTCGGTGTAGAGAACCTCGTCTTCTCCCGCATCGGCGAGAACCATAAATTCCTGAGAACCGGAACCGCCAATCGCCCCGGAATCGGCTTCGACGGCTTGAAACGCCAACCCACAACGACGCACGATGTTGCGATACGCCGTATCCATGTCTGCGTAGGTTTGTTTGAGGCTCTCTTCGTCCGTGTGGAAAGAGTAGCCGTCTTTCATGATAAATTCCCGACCGCGCATCAACCCGAAGCGGGGGCGAATTTCGTCGCGGAATTTCGTTTGAATTTGATAGAGATGCAGCGGCAGTTGACGGTACGATCGAATACAGTCGCGAGCGATCGCCGTAATCACTTCCTCGTGAGTCGGTCCCAACCCCATTTGTCGCTCTTGGCGATCGGTGAGGGCGAACATAATCCCTTCAGCCTTCGTGTAAGTTTCCCACCGTCCCGACTCCTGCCACAACTCCGACGGTTGCAACTGCGGTAACAGACACTCCTGGGCCCCTGTGGCGTTCATTTCCTCGCGCACGATTTGGGACACCTTCTGCAACACGCGCCACATCAAGGGGAGATAGGCGTACACCCCACTCGCAATCCGACGGATATATCCCGCCCTCAGTAGTAGTTTGTGACTGGGAATTTCTGCCTCTGCGGGGTCTTCGCGCAGAGTGACAAAGAGCATTTGGGACAGTCGCATTGTCTTCGATCGCTTGGTGTACTAATTGGGTGTTTATTATCGCAGAATCTCAGCCGTTTGCAGCTTCGCGATCGCCACGTCGAGCTGCCATCGAATCCTTGCATCCCAGGACTCTACAACGTCGATTCCCGTTCGCTTCCCCAAAAACGCTCAAAATCGAACGACACCAGCAATAACGCCGATGTCGTCTTCGTTGCACCCTGAATTGATTCTTCGGGGCTGGACGAACTTACACATCTCATCGCAGCTCCTTACTTTGCGTTGTGTTGCACTTTGACAGTTGTGTTGCACTTGTTGTAGTCGAGCCAACAACTGTCGAGATTCGGTTCTAGCCGTTTTTGCGACGACGAGAAGCAGCTAACAATCCACCAATGGCGAGCAAACCAGCCATCGTTCCGGGTTCGGGAACCGTTTCGAGGGGAATTTCTCCGCCACGGGTGACATCGGTTCCTAGGATTTTCCAGTCAGGACCGTTGAAATCGCTTTGGCTGATGAAGCGGAAACCGGTGATGTATTGGTCTTCCACACCCAATTCAGCCATGCTGATACCCCGCGCACCGACTTTTTGAGCGCCACCGATTTCTTGGGTGTTGATGTCGTAACCCGCATACTGCCAGTTGCGAGAATTGACTTCCAAGTAGCGACCGATGAGATTGCCGTTGCGATCGATCGCTTGGATACCGAGTTTGCTGTTCATCCCCCGTTCCCAAACTAACAGGTTATCGACCGCTTTATCGAAGAATAAATCGATAGCAAAGTTACCGTTGTCTTCGGTGTCGATGATGCTGTTGAGGTTGAGGTTTTGTAGGTTGACGTGGAGTTCGTCTTCCGAGAGATTTTCTTTTTTCATCCCAGTGTTCGGACCGGCAACGACGTTATCGCCAATGTCCGCACTCGCCGCTCCGGTGTTTCCGCCACTATACTCGTCGTTGCTCACGATTCGGGCTTCGTTGATGACGGAAAAGTCGTCGATAATCGTTCCGTCTTCGAGTTGGATCGAGTTGAGTTCGATGAGACCTTTGGCATCGTTACCGGTCTTGTTGGTTGTAAAGCTGAACGCTTGAGCTGGAGAAACGTTGAGTGCTAACAGTGCGGTGGCTGCCAGACTACTGTAGATCGCGCTCGATCGAATGGGAGTTTCAATTTTTGAAGTCATTTTGGGTCGTTCCTTCTTGTACTCAGATAACGGTTTGATTCGTGTCTCTGAGTTCATATTAAGAAATCAAAAATACGGGAACAACCGAGAATGTACGTACTTTACAAATTCTTTAAAATAAGATTTTAAAATTATTTTTTTTGGATTTTACGTATTTCAAATTAAACAAAAAAACTTGTTTTAATAAAAAAATAAATAGATTTGTCTAAAATTAGAGTGTAAACAGCTTCGATGTTGAAAAAAATTGCGTGCTTCTACATAGATGGATCGAAGTGGAACACAGAATTTTCACTCAAACTCTCGTTGTTAAAGCACAACTGTCCCTAAATCTACGGCACACTCGAACCGTATTTTCGCCACTGCACCCTGTAACCCCAGGGAGATCGGCGATCGCGCGACAGTTAATTGCAGCGTTTCAGACGGCGATCGCCCTCACCCATCCCGATTTGGTCGAATTCACTACAATTAGAAAAGAAAGTAAAACCCGAGCTGGCATCGCTGGCTGACAACGATCGTGGGAGAGCAGTTCGTATGATTATCGTGATGAAACCCGGTACTCCTCAGGCGGAGATCGATCGCCTCAACCGAGAAATGGAGAACTGGGGACTCACACCCGAAAACATTGTCGGACGTTACAAAGTCGTCATCGGCTTGGTGGGTGACACCGCCGCTCTCGATCCCCTGCAACTCCAAGAAATCAGCCCTTGGATCGAACAGGTGTTACGGGTCGAAGAACCCTTCAAACGCGCCAGCCGACAGTTCCGTCACGGCGAACCGAGTGCAGTGAGCGTCGCGACTCCAGAGGGAAACGTGATGTTCGGCGAACACCATCCCGTCGTCACGATCGCCGGCCCTTGTTCGGTCGAAAGCGAAGAGGCGATCGTCGAAACTGCCCTGCGCGTTAAAGAAGCCGGGGCGAAGTTCCTTCGGGGGGGAGCCTACAAACCCCGTACCTCTCCCTACGCCTTCCAAGGCCACGGCGAAAGCGCCCTAGAGCTATTGGCGAAAGCCCGCGAAGCCTCTGGATTGGGCGTGATAACTGAGGTGATGGACGCCGAAGATATTGAGAAAATCGCCGAAGTGGCCGACGTATTGCAAGTCGGCGCTCGCAATATGCAAAACTTCGCCCTATTGAAAAAAGTTGGGGCGCAGGACAAACCGGTTCTCTTGAAACGGGGAATGTCCGCCACCATCGAAGAATGGTTGATGGCGGCAGAATATGTCCTGGCGGCGGGAAATCCCAACGTGATTCTCTGCGAACGGGGAATTCGTACTTTCGATCGCCGTTACACTCGCAACACCCTCGATCTGTCCGTGTTACCGGTGTTGCGATCGCTGACACACCTTCCCATTACCATCGATCCCAGTCATGGGACGGGTTGGGCGCCGTTCGTTCCCGCCATGGCCAAAGCAGCGATCGCCGCTGGTGCCGATGCGTTGATGATCGAAGTTCACCCAAACCCGGCCAAAGCCCTCTCTGATGGGCCGCAATCGTTGACTCCCGAACAGTTCCGTCAGTTGATGGACGAACTTGCCGTCATTGGTAAAGCCGTCGGACGTTGGGAAAAACAGCCCGCGCTTCTACAGTAAAGAGTCAAGAGTGGGACAGTTCACATCGCCGAGTTGAGGGTGGCAGCGCCGAAGGTGGCGTTGAACTGACGACACCAGACGGCGGCTGAGTTGTAATCAGACAGATTTACGTTATTCGGGATTTCGTAGCGCTGTACGCCCATCGTACTTTGAAGGGCTCCGAGAGTGAGATAGTCGCCTTCGTTGAAGTGCAGGCCGGGAGAGGTCGATCGATGGAGGACGACGAACAGATCGGGGCCCTCATCTGTGCGAAAATCTCGGCTGATTTCTAGGTAACGCCGTCCGTTTTCGACGATAATGCGAGCGCTGCCTTGGGTGGGATGTTCGACTGCCTCGAAGGTTCCGGATCTGAGAGTCGATCGATTGGCTTGCTTGTGCGAAACGGGTTCGGGAATTGAAGTTTTAGCTAAGACCGGGAGAGAAACAGGGGCTGCGATGACGATAAAAGCAGAGATGGCGGAAAATACTAGAGATTTCATGGCGAGTCAGATTTCCTGAAGAATTTTGCTCTCTTGACTATTGTTCGTCTGCCCGGAACGATTGGATTTATTCAGCTCTTCGAGAGTAGTGTTTAGGCTTCGCTGCTTTCCCAGTCCCAAATGCGCTCTAACTCGCTCAAGCTTACCAAGCCGTATTGCCACAGTACCATCGGCAGGTGATGCCTGGTCGGAGCCTGACGAGTCGCCAGAGCGATCGCGTCTTCAGAAAGGTTTAAGTCCTGTCGCAAAAACTGCGTGAGGGGGTGAGTCGTGTTGGGTTGCATGGCAGTAATCGGCGTGATAGTGGATGTATGGAGTCTCTCTCCCTTGGGAATTTGTCATTAGCGTACTCGTCAATTGTGACAACGCTGTGACAAAGCCTTGAAGATGAGAAGCGATTCGGGACGAGTTTCAGTATGCTCGATATTGAATAAAAAGTCAATGTTTTGAACTGGAGAAATCGCACATAAAATACGTAAAATAGCCAGTAATTCTTTAAAAAAGAGATTTAAAGTCAATTAAAACGAGAAAATCCCCGTTTTTTGAGAAACGGGGACGGTTGCACTGAGGAACGAGACAAACTTGAAAACCCAAAATCGAGGCTAGAAATCGATCGCGATCGCCTTTTCGACTTCACGGCGATAGATAAACTGGCGACCGTCGCGAATGTGGGGATACGCCACCAACCGAACCACGAACGCGCAAGTATGCGTCAAACCCGTAGTGAGTTTCGTTCCGGCGAAGGACGTATCGACGGGGGTAGAAATTCCTGTGGTTTCGCGACGCGCACTTCGTTCGTTGACGCCGGGAGTCGCCGGATTGTCGTCGGTCACGTATTGGAAAGAATTCGTCGTTCCCTTGCTGTAAGTCAAACTCCAGCTATAAAGACGGTTGTATTTCTGGGAGACCTTCACACCAAAGGCGAGAGTGGGAATCTGCGAGGACGGAATCACGCCGCATGGGTTTTTCGCAGGGGTGTCTAACACCAGTTCCGGTGGATTGTTGTCTACCGTCAACACCAAATCGCAAGCGTCCGTCATCGTAGCGAGTTCGCTTCCCGGTGTCGTAGTTCCGTCGCGATAGTCTACCGTCGCCGAGGTGAGTTTGTTTCCACTGTCGTCGAACACCTCCAACCGCAGAGCGATCGCACCCGTATCGGGGATGTCGTCTGGCGTGTTCCAATATCCGATGAGATCGGGATTGTACCAGTAATAATCCTCGAAGTTGCGGACTTCGTACAACCCCGCTTCGCTTCCCACGACAGTCGGGCCGAGAGTGTAAGTTTCGCCGACGAGGGTGGTTTTATCGACTCGCGTATCCGAGAGAACCCGAGGTTTAATCGGCTTGAAGTTGCTGCTTCCCTTAGCGGCGTAGGATAAACGATAGTAGCGTTTCGGCGAACCGTCGCTTAAGTTATCGCCAAACTGCGCGTAAATTCGCAGAAAACCGCCGTAGGCCACGTTTTGATAGGGAGCTTTTCCGTACGCTCCCGAAGTTTGGTCGATGTCGTACACCTCATCGTCGCCGATGCGGGTAAAGAACACCTGGTTTCCCGGCGGACGTTGGGGAGTTCCACCTTCTCCACAGTCGAGATCGTCGTCTTCGAGGTAGAGATCGATGTGCGCGTTGGTTTCGTTCCAACGGGTGTTGCTATAGGGGTCGAGGTACAGTACCCGTTCGATTCCGTCGATAATTTGCGTCACGCGCACGATAATATCGGGTTTGGCGTCGTACCGCAGGCGTCCGCGACGAATCGAGAAGGGGAACCAGCGGAAACAGCATTGGAAAAAGCCGTTTTCGTCGGTACGGGTTTCGCAGAGTTTTTGTTTGCTGTAGAAGCAACGGGGGAAAAGATACCAAGGTGCGAGTCGGGACGTCAGGGTCAGTTGGGGAAGTTGCGCGACTTGCGTGGGTAAGGGTTCGGCGATCGCTCTCGAGAAGGCGGCCAGCGGCGGCGGATCGATGGGGTCGATGGGTTCGGGAACGCGTTCGAGGAGTTCGGGAACGGGAATCGTCAGGCGATCGCGCAGAACGTCCCGCAGGCGATCGAGATAAGGGAACCAACAGGCTTCGCGATCGACATCGAACACCTCGACTTTGACGTAGGGAACGGAACACCCGATGGGGAAATTCCCAATTTTCCCGAGAAGTTTGCGAACGTGACCGGACACGCAAACATAACGCGGCCACCAAGGACGCCAGACGAGGGGGGGGATGTCTAAAACGGGTTTGAGTCGATATCCCGTATTGTCCTGAATCCACTCTTTGGCCCGGAAGGTTTGACGGTAAGCGGAGGACTGGCGAATTTTTTGCGGGTCGGTTTCCGGACCGACGTACAGGTCGATGTCGATGGGTTCGGGAAGTTTCACCGCCATGCTGAAACTTCCGCTGGTTTCGATGTTGTCGGAACTGAGAAACCGACCTTGTGGGGTGAAGGCGTAGGCGACAAGCGGTAAGTTGTCGGGAGGACAATCGCTATCTTTGAGGAGTTGTACTTGTCCTTCGATGAGGAGTTCGGTGCTGAAACGGTTGGGGAGTTGACTGCTACTTTGCATGGTTGCGTTGTCGGTGAGGGTAACTTGGGTTGCTTGACTTGCTTACCGTTGTAACGATCGCCTCCACCCATCGTTCAGTCCCATTTTTAAGCGACACTCGATCGAGGGATAGGAATCTCCAGCCGATCGGCGATCGGACGATGACGCGATCGTCTGACAAGATTTGACATTTTTACAATTTTGTGGTAATTGACGCAAACACAATCCGAGCGAGCGATCGCGCTGTCAGACCGCGTCGAACGGGTCGAACCCCCCACCCCCAACAAGTCACCTCCTCTATAACCACCTGTAAAAGCGACACAGTTCTACGTGTTTTTACGTAGACCGGCGTTAGTTTAGAAACACATCGGGGTTGCAATGTGGGTCGAGTGTTCTTCTAGAGTTTTATCCCTTAGAAATTCTCTAAGACTGCTCGATCGGGTATCGAACGCACTCCCTGAGATAAATACCATGATGGTTCAAACTTTATTACAACGTCTCGTCCAGCAAATTGAGACGGGGTGCATCTCAGTTTTGCAAAAATATTGCTAAAACAGAGTGCCATTTAAGTAAGCACAGCGTAAAGAAAGAATCTTAGAAACATTCTCTACTTTCCATTGCGCTCCCGATATTTTGACTCGCATTCCGATTTGCTTA
>NZ_JAQNCQ010000024.1:0-24509 GCF_028368005.1 Geitlerinema sp. CS-897
AGATTTTAGCTTCCTTGGCGGCTACGGCTGCCCAATCTGACGACTCCTTTATTGACCTCGTTGCCCAGGCCATGCCTTGGCAGGCTTCGACCTGAGTGAGCATCGCTAAACAGATACTCATCTTGGAGATGCCGGGGATCTCCGGCAGCCATTTACCGATCTGGGATTTTGCGGCCAACCCTTTAATACGGCGATATCTTTTCTAACAAAGGTTTCAGGACTTGACTTTTCTTCACCACTAAGGCTGGGGTGCTGTTGGTTTACCCCCCCCGATATCAATAAATGTATCGAGTGCTGCCAAACCGCTAACTCTGGCAAATCCTCTCGCCTACAATCGACGTAAAGCCCCTCGGTGAGAGGAGAACCAACCATGTCTAAAATATCTGTCATTTCCCAAATCGCCCCCTCAGCATTAGTCGCGACTGCCCTATTAATCCCCTTTTTCGCCAACGCTGCCGAAACCCAAACCTCCCCCGTCAGCAAAACAAATCCAGAAGTTACAATTACCAAAGGACTCAACCCAACACCCCAACCTATCGAAGTCCGACTGGCACAAGTCACATCGGTTTCCCAACTGTCCGACGTCCAACCGACGGATTGGGCGTTCCAAGCTCTCCAATCCCTCGTCGAACGTTATGGGTGTATTGCCGGATATCCCGATGGAACCTATCGCGGCAACAACTTCATGACTCGCTACGAGTTCGCCGCTGGGTTGAACGCCTGTCTCGACCAAATCGTCGCTCTCATCGGTGGTGGTGAAGAAATCGATCCCGAAGATTTAGCCCGCTTGCGTCGCCTACAAGAAGAGTTTGCAGCCGAACTCGCTGCGTTGCGAGGGCGAGTTGACGGTTTAGAAGCTCGCGTCGCCGAACTCGAAGCCAATCAGTTCTCGACGACGACGAAATTAAACGGGGAAGTGATTTTCTCGATCGCCAACGCCTTCAATGCCGAAGAAGGGAATGAAGAAACCGTCTTTCAAAACCGGGTTCGCTTGGACTTCGTCACCAGTTTTACCGGGCGCGATCGCCTGCTGACTCGCTTGCAATCGGGTAGTAGCGTTCCCTTTGGCATCAATGGCAACAACGACGGTATCGACTTCGGAGCCTCCGCAGAAGGCGTTCTCGCCTCTCAAGTTTTCGGCGATTCCGGCAATTCGGTCAATCTCTACACCCTGGCTTACTCGTTTCCCGTCGATGACAAATTCGACGTTACTATCGCCGCGAACGGCGTGCGCTTTACCGACTTTACCCCGACGCTGAACCCCTATTTCGACGACGACGACGGCGGCAACGGTTCCCTGAGTGCCTTCGGCCAACACAACCCCATTTACCGGCTCGGCGGCGGGGCGGGTTTGGGCTTAAACCTTCGTTTGACTGACTTTTTGCAGTTTACGGCGGGATATTTAGCCGGAGAATCCAGCAGTCCCCTGTCGGGTGACGGCTTGTTTAACGGTGACTTCGCGGCATTAGGACAGCTAACGTTGCGCCCCAACAACGATATCGGTATTGCCTTGACCTACAATTACGGTTACTTCGGAGAAGGCAACTTCGCCTTCAACAACGGCGATGCCTCGGGGTTTAATAATACGGGCATCGGGTTTACAGGAACGGCCATGGCCAACGGTATCGGTGCGACAAATCCGATTACGAGCCATTCCTTTGGGGTTCAAGTGTCTTGGGCTTTGACTGATAACTTCCACGCGAACGCCTGGGGTGGTTATACGGACATCGAGTTACGCAACGACGATCTCGACGGTGAAATTTGGAACTGGGCGTTAGGACTGGCGTTCCCGAATTTGTTGTTGCCGGGAAACCTCGGCGGTATCGTGGTCGGATCGCAGCCCTATCTCGGGGGATTGGAGGATAACAACAATTTCTTCGACAACGATGTGCCGTGGCACGTGGAAGGGTTTTATCGCGTGAAGATCGGCGACAACCTTTCGGTCACGCCGGGGTTCGTATGGTTAGTCAATCCCAATCAGGACGCCGATAACGATGATGCGGTGGTGGGAACGATTCGCGGTACGTTTACGTTCTAGGCGTCGGATCGTTATCTGTCGCGCCCACTCCCCGGTATCTGTGAGATGCTGGGGAGTCTTCGATATCGTCACGGTTGTATTTTTCCATCTTTCTAGCTTCGATTTTGGCTTCGACGAATAGGTAGATCTGCGATCGCGATCGCACGAACGCCCCCGAGACTGTCACGAGGACACCCTTCAAACTGTCACAGGATAGGAGGGACGAGAATCAGCCCGTTAACCGTTATAGATCGTCGCGCTGCAAGGTATTAAAAGAAATAATAGTCGCCAGCGAGGTACTTTATTGATGGTGCGTTGGATGACTACTCCTGAATCGAGTTTTTCGAGACCGACTGCTTCCCACTGCGAACTGTCCTTCGAGTTGCGAACCCAACTGCAAACCCTACTGTGGTCGGTCGAGTTGCTCGAACTCCGTTTGGATTCTCCCAAATCTCAAATTAGAAACCGACAACCCCTCCGCGTACAAGTCAGACAAGTTCGAGAAGCCGTCGAACAAACCTGTGCGTTGCTCGAGCGCCCCGAGCGATCGCCTTGCTATCGCGATACTACGGATGATTTTACAAATATCGATTCCTCTCCTCAGTGAAATTACAGTATATTTTACTGTAAGGTGCGATCTCGATCTCGGCGATCGAAAGCGGCTGCGAGCGAGAGATCTCAAGTACCGATCGACGCTGCCGCTCTCGAGATCTGTCTGGTGTTAAGTGTTACCAACAGCGGACAACAGATTGGAAGTTCGTCTGAGAGTTCGTTTCACTCGGAGATGCCAAGATCTTCTCGATCGTTGACGCTCTCTCACGCGGCCCAAGCATTTTAAGTAATTTCACTTAAGCAATTTTAACACAATTTCAAATAAATTGCGTAATATCACGCATATTTTGCTATGACCTCCCCATCTTTTTCCTCCCTGTTGAGTTCCCAACCTGCGATCGTGAACGAGAGTCCGTCTCAACAACCGCTTTCTGCGACTGACCGCGAATCTTTCCTCGAGCTATCTCACGAGTTTCGGGCGTCGCTCAATACGATTTTGATGTCAGTCGATCTTCTCGAGGACGACGACAGCTCCGACGAGTCCGAACGCCAGAGTTACCTCGAATTTATTCGGACGGCGGCCGAGGATATCGATCGCCGCCTCGAAGAACAGATAAAGAGATAGGGAGAGGAGGAAGAACCTGTCAACTGTTAACTGTCCCTACTGGCGACTGGTGACTGGCGACTGTAACAGATGTGATAGCATGACCGCAGATTTTTTTTCGAGTTGAGTGTAAATTCCTATGACCTGGCAACGTCCTGACGGTCGCCCTCACGATCGCCTGCGCCCAGTCAGCTTCGAACTCGACTTCACGCACTTTGCCAAAAGTGCAGTGTTGGCGCGATGTGGTAATACCCAAGTTCTTTGTACCGTCACCGTCGCTCCCGGCGTTCCCAAGTTCCTGCAAGACAGCGGACAGGGATGGTTGACGGCCGAATATCGAATGTTGCCGAGTGCGACGCCGCAACGTCAAGCTCGCGAACTCCTCAAACTGTCGGGGCGCACTCAAGAAATCCAACGGCTCATCGGCCGCAGTCTCCGAGCGGCGATCGACCTCAAAGCCTTGGGCGAGCGAACGATTATCGTCGATGCGGACGTCTTACAAGCCGATGCCGGAACCCGTACCACAGCTATTACAGGGGGTTGGGTGGCCTTAGCCGACGCGATCGCCACCTTAGTTCGAGACGGAGAACTCGAGCGATCGCCCCTGCGCCATGCGATCGCCGCCATTTCCGTGGGCTTGATTGGTGGCGACGCCGTTCTCGATTTGCAATACGAAGAAGACGTGGCCGCCGATGTGGATTTTAACGTCGTGATGACCGAAGAACTCCAGGCGATCGAACTGCAAGGTACCGCCGAAGAAGGAAGTTTTTCCCGAACTCACCTCAACCAATTGCTCGACCTGGCCGAACGGGGCATTAAAGACCTCCTCGACGCTCAAAAACAGGCGTTGGCGGGACGGATAACGATTTGAGCAGACAAGGAAGACAAGGAAGAAGCGGTCAACTCAGAGCTGTCCCCACTGTTCGCTGTTCGCGGTTGACTGTTCGCGGTAAAAAGTCTCCCCACCTTCCCAACAAAATCTTTACACTAAACTGAGACTATCGATCGCTCACGGCACAACATTTCAACCCTTATGAACGTTTTCCGTCAATTTATCGCTCCAGCTTTAATCGTCCTGGTATTTCTGCTCGCTCTTGCGGCCACTAGCGCCCGCATTTTCATTCCCGGTGGGTTGAGCGAACCCGTCTCCGTCGAAGTCCCCGCTCCCTCTTCTGTAAATTCGTCCCAGTCCTAAATTCCATCGCCTTGCCTTTTCTGCCCGGTTATCGCTTGCAAGAAGGATCGAGTCTCGATCGCGCGCGGTTGGTGAAGTTCGCGCAGCGCACCTACCGCGAACTGTATCCCGATCGCGACTTTTCTCACCTCGCCCATACCATCGAACAATACTTTTCAGCCAAAACCCCCGTATGGTGGGTCGAAACTGAAACCGCAGAGGAAACCGAACCGATCGCCTGTTTGTGGTTGGGAAACGCCATCGACCAACTCGGGGGCGATCGTCACGCCCATATTTTCCTCGTCTACGTCGCGCCTCCCCACCGACGAAGGGGGATCGCCTCCGCCCTCGTGCGTCATGCCGAAACCTGGGCCAGACAACGGGGCGACAGTCAAATCGGCCTGCAAGTCTTTGCCGACAACGATCGCGCTGTGACCCTCTACCGCAAACTGGGCTACCGTACCCTGTCTTGGTGGATGGTCAAACCCCTCGATCGTTCCTAAAATGCTAAAAAGGATGCAGCCAACGCCACATCCTTAGAGGTGAGGAGCGAGTTCGATATAGAAGAATTACGACTTTGTCCCGGTCACCTTTTCGGAAAAGTCAGTAATTTTATTCTGTAATTCCGCGCGAGCCTCGGCGGTGAGCAAGTAGCGGAAGATAAACCATCCCGAATAACCGATTCCCACCAGCTCGAAGAGGGGCGATAACAGCGGGATATCGTTAATAGCATCGACGATCGAGGCGACCAAGTAAATGGCGACGAGCGCCCCAACCACCAAACCGATGTTGATCAAGGGTTTTTTGTATTCCGAGAAAAATTTCCCGACGTAATCGAAAAGATCCGAGAGAATCGACAGAACTTGAGTTTTGACTTCTTCGAATCGGTCGCCGGTCGCCTCAGTGTTGGACAATTGAATTTGGCCGCCTTCAGAAGACGGAACCGTCACTTCAGGAGCGTCCTGTCCTGGGGTTCGTACTTCGTTGGGGTTTGTTTCTGGACTCATAGTTGACAACCTCGTAAATAACAACGTCGATTATATTAGAGCTTTCCGAGCCGTCGGCAACAGCCGAAACCTTAGATCGATCTGAAATAGGGGTTGGCGTTCAAACTTTCCTGACAGTAAGGCAGAGGCTGAAAAATTGCAAGAGAACCACCACATCCCGTTCGACATCCCCGTGAGGGGGTGCATCAACTGCCGTTAAATACTTATGAGTGCTTCTTCGATCCTGATGTCCTCCGTATCCGATCGCGCGATCGAACTCCTTCCTACTGACGTCGTCCGAGCGATCGCCGCTGGAGAAGTCATCGACTCTCCCGCCGCTGCTGTTCGAGAACTGGCCGAAAACGCGATCGATGCCGGGGCGACTCGCATTAGTATCGCCGTCGATCTCGATCGCTGGTCGGTGTGCGTCAGCGATAACGGCTGCGGCATGACCCGAGAAAACCTGCGCCGTGCGGCGATCGCCCACAGCACTAGCAAAATTCACCGCTTCGACGACCTGCACCGCATCAGCAGCCTGGGGTTTCGCGGCGAAGCCTTGCACGGACTGGCTCACCTGGCTCGTCTGGAAATCCACAGTCGTACTGCTGACGGGGACGGATGGCGTGCCGCATACGACCGTCAGGGAGCGGCGATCGCCCTCGAACCGGCCGCGATCGCCCCTGGAACCGTCGTCGCCGTCCGCGACCTGTTTCGCGACTGGCAGGGACGCCGCGACGCTCTTCCGAGTCCTGCCCAGCAATTCCGCGCCGTTCAACTGACGGTGGCGAACCTGGCACTCTGTCACCCCCAGGTCAACTGGCAAGTCTGGAAACAAGGGAAACGCTGGTTTTCCCTCAGCGGCAGTCCCGACCCGAAAGCGTTACTCGTGCAGTTGTTGCGAGGGGTACGCCTAGACGATTTACGCCAGGTGTCTCTTTCCTCGTCGTCCTCGTCTCGAGAGGAGGCAGAAGACCGTTTAGATCTAGTTCTCGGACTGCCCGATCGCTGTCACCGCCACCGCCTCGATTGGCTGAAATTTGCCGTTAACGGCCGCATCGTCAACTTACCGGAACTCGAACAAACCGCTCTATCGGCCTTGTCGCGGATGTTGCCCCGCCACCGCTATCCGCTGGGCTTCGTTCACCTGCGCGTGTCCCCCGAGGCGATCGACTGGAACCGCCACCCAGCGAAAACCGATCTGTATTTAACGCAAATCGAAACCTGGCAAGAACGACTTCGCAGTGCCATCGATCGCGCCTTGCGCCTCGACGAAAGCCAGCGAGATGCCCCCCGGTCTCCCCGGATGCAACATCTGCTGAAAGTCTCGGCCTCCAAAGCCAGTTACCGCCTCGATGACGAGAGCCAAGATTCTCCCCCCACGCCACTGATGCCTCTGCGAGCCGTCGGACAGGTCAGCAATACGTATATCGTGGCCGAACACCCCGATGGCGTGTGGTTAGTCGAACAGCACATCGCTCACGAACGGGTATTGTTCGAGCAGTTCTGCGACGACTGGCAACTCGTCGAACTCGAACCGCCCATCGTTTTACAGCAGTTGAGCGATCGCCAAATCGAGCGGTTGCAAGCCTTATCGATGGAAGTCGAACCCTTCGGCGAGGGACTCTGGGCGATCCGTCAAGCCCCCGCCCCCTTGGCCGTGCGAGACGACTGCGCTGAGGCGATCGTGGAGCTGTCCCAAACCCCCGACTTGGAAGCGGCACAAGTGGCGACGGCCTGCCGCAGTGCCATCCGCAACGGTACGATTCTCACCTTACGAGAAATGCAAACCCTCCTCGATCGCTGGCAGCAAACCCGCCACCCCCACACCTGCCCCCACGGACGCCCCATTTATTTAGCCTTAGACGAATCTTCCCTCGCGCGGTACTTTCGCCGTCATTGGGTTATCGGCAAAAGCCACGGCATTTAAGTCACGATTTGCCCACAACAATACGAATTGCTAAGCTGCCCGAATTTCTGTTGACAGGCGTAACAAAATGTCCACATAATTTTAGATTGTGTAAACTCGACACTCATAAAGACCCTTGGCTAACGTAGTTGTAATCGGTGCCCAGTGGGGCGACGAAGGAAAAGGAAAGATCACGGACTTGCTCAGCCGCTCGGCGGATGTCGTAGTACGTTACCAAGGAGGAGTGAACGCTGGACACACCGTCGTTGTCAAAGATCGTACTTTTAAGCTTCACTTGATTCCTTCGGGAATTTTATATCCTGAAACCGAATGTATCATCGGTTCGGGAACGGTCATCGACCCCCAAGTACTCATAGACGAATTCGACCAGCTCGAAGCCTTAAACGTTCCGCTCGAGAATCTTAAGATCGCTCAAACGGCGCACGTTACGATGCCGTACCATCGCCTGATCGACCAAGCTTCTGAAGAGCGGCGAGGTTCTCATAAAATCGGAACGACGAAACGAGGTATCGGGCCGACTTACGCCGATAAATCCGAGCGAACGGGAATTCGCATCCTCGACTTAATGGACTCGGACGGATTGCGGGATACCCTACAGTGGACGATTCCCTATAAAAACGATATCCTGCAACGACTGTACGACTTACCGCCCCTCGACGCCAACGAAGTGGCCGATCGCTACCTCCAATATGCCGATCGCCTGCGTCCCCACGTCGTCGATGCGTCCCTCCGCATTAACGAGGCCGTGCGGTCTCGTCGCAACATCTTGTTTGAAGGCGCTCAAGGAACGCTCCTCGACCTCGATCACGGTACGTATCCTTACGTTACCTCGTCCAACCCCGTCGCAGGCGGTGCCTGCGTGGGAGCGGGTGTCGGTCCGACGATTATCGATCGCGTGATCGGCGTGGCTAAAGCCTACACCACCCGCGTTGGCGAAGGGCCGTTTCCGACGGAAATGACCGACGGGATCGGAGAAGTGCTGGGATCGCGGGGGGCTGAGTTCGGCACCACCACCGGCCGCGCCCGTCGTTGCGGTTGGTTCGACGCCGTCATCGGCCGTTACGCCGTCCGCATTAACGGCATGGACTGCCTGGCCATCACCAAACTGGACGTTCTCGACACCCTCGAGGAAATTAAAGTTTGCGTCGCCTACGAAATCGACGGCGTGCGAACGACCGACTTTCCCAGTAACGCCCGTCAGTTCGCCCGCTGCAAACCCGTTTACGAAACCCTTCCCGGTTGGAAAACCTCCACCGAGGAGTGCCGCGAACTCGACGATTTACCGACCCAGGCGCTCGATTATCTGAAATTCCTGGCCGAACTGATGGAAGTTCCCATCGCGATCGTGTCGCTTGGTGCCGGACGCCATCAAACCATCATCGTCGAAGATCCCATTCACGGCCCCAAACGCGCCCTTCTCGATGCCAACGGAACCCCCTTAGAAGGTTCGGCCTCGTAGGTTCGCTCCAGGCGATCGCCCCACGGACTCAGGCGCTGAGAAAATCGCCTGTGATACCATAGAATGCTTGACTTTTTTGTAACGAAACGCAACAACCACCATGAAACTGACAGTAGAGTGCAAGCCCAGACCCGAAGGTAGTAAACCGAACGCCCTGCGACGCGAGGGTTGGATTCCCGCTGTTCTGTACGGCCACGACGGCGACAACTCCGTTTCTCTCGTGGTCGACGAAAAATCCGTTCAGAAACTGCTCAAAGAACCGGCCGCCAGCACCAGCTTGATCGACCTCAACGTTCCCGAGTTATCTTGGACTGGCAAAACCCTATTGCGGGAAGTCCAAACCCACCCCTGGAAAGGCTACCCCTACCACATCAGCTTTTTCTCCATTGCTACTCAAGACAGCATCCAGGTCGATTTACCGCTGAACTTCGTCGGCGAACCGGTCGGACTCAAATCCGGTGGTATTCTCGAAGCCCAGGTGACGGAAATTAGCGTTCGCTGCGCCCCGACTGATATGCCCGAATCGTTGGATATCGATGTATCGGCTTTGGACATCGGGAAAAGTCTGCATCTCGACGAAATCGTATTTCCCGAAGGCGTCGAACCTGTCACCGATACCAACCTGTTAATCGCGGCGATTCAAATTCCGCGTGGCGTGAAAGCTGAAGAAGGGGAAGGAGACACAGAGAGCGCTATCGAGACACCTGAAGTTATCGGCGAAGCATAAAAACGGTGTCGATACACCTCAAGTCAGAACCAGGGAACGACCCTGGTTTTTTTGTGTCCGGGGGAGCCGGGGGAGATAACCGGATGATGGGATGACCCAGATATGTTTTCCCCATCTCCCTGTGGGGGCGGTGCGTGACGCGGTAATACTCCCTTCGTCTGACTTCGACGAGATTTTGGCGCCCGCGTCACGGCACCCTACGATTCTTCTTGTTCCCAGATCCGGTGTTCCTCATCTCCCTGTGGGGGCGGTGCGTGACGCGGTAATACTCCCTTCGTCTGACTTCGACGGCATTTTGGCGCCCACGTCACGGCACCCTACGATTCTTCTTGTTCCCGGTTCCCTGTTCTCTTGTTAAAATCGGTTGCGGTTTGGCTATATGGCCGCCGTCGAACTGACCCCTCATTGTTTTTCAATATGGATCGATACAACGTTTACGCTATTGGCAACGCCCTCGTCGATATGGAATTCGAGGTGACTGAAGACCTGTTGTCGCAACTGAAAATCGACAAAGGGGTGATGACTCTTATTGATGAAGACCGCCATCACGAACTCGTTGACGAACTGCTGAAATACGAGGTGAAGAAAGCCTCGGGGGGGTCGTCGGCGAATACGGCGATCGCCGTCAGTCAGTTTGGCGGAAGCAGTTTTTACTCTTGTCGCGTCGCCAACGACGATACGGGACTGTTTTATCTCGAAGATTTGGAGCGTTGTGGCGTAGATAGCAACGTCGATCCCGAACATCGTCCCGACGGCGTGACGGGTAAATGCTTGGTGTTCGTGACGCCAGACGCCGATCGCACGATGAACACTCACTTAGGAATTGCGGCGGATTTCTCAACCACCGATTTGGTTCCCGAGGCGATCGCTGCTTCGGATTATCTCTACATTGAAGGCTATTTGGTAGCCTCGCCTCCGGGGAAAGCGGCTGCGATCGAAGCTCGCAATTTGGCGCAACAGGCGGGAGTTAAAACGTCGCTGTCCTTGTCTGACCCGAACATGGTGGATTTCTTCAAACCCGGTTTGTTGGAGATGATTGGTTCCGGGTTAGATTTCATTTTCGCCAACGAAAGCGAAGCCCTGAAATTGGCGGACGCGAAGGACATCGACGGCGCGATCGCCTATTTGAAAACCCTCTCTAAACAGTTCGCCATCACTTTGGGATCGAAAGGGTCGTTGATTTACGACGGTAGTGCAGTTGTGGAAATTCCGTCTGTGTCCGTGAAGGCGATCGATACCGTCGGAGCCGGGGATATGTACGCCGGAGCTTTACTCTACGGCATGACCCACGGCATGAGCTTCAAAGCCTCTGGAAATCTGGCGTCTCGAGCCGCTGCTCGCGTCGTCTCCAGCTTGGGACCTCGTTTAGAACCGGATGAAACGCAATCTCTGTTAGCCGCGTAGGGTGCTGTGACGTGGGCACCAAAATCCCGTCGAAGTCAGGTAAAGGGAGTATTACCGCGTCACGCACCGCCCCCACAGGCACTGATGAAAAGATGATGGGATGATGAGGTAATGGGAATCTTAAGTAGGGTGCTGTGACGTGGGCACCAAAATCCCGTCGAAGTCAGGTAAAGGGAGTATTACCGCGTCACGCACCGCCTGAATTTTCCAGCGATCGCATCCCTGAAGAACGCATACCGAAAATTCTAAACATGAGCGAATTTCAATATTATCAATTCCAAACCATCGATCGCCGTTTGACGAAAGACGATCGCGACTATCTCCAAACCAAATCCAGCCGCGTCCAACTGGAAACCCACGGCGCTCGGTTTTGCTACGCTTACGGTGACTTTCGCGGCGATCCCCTCGAAACGCTCGATCGCTGTTTCGATATGATGCTTTATATCGCTAACTTTGGCGCGAGAACCCTGGCTTTTCGCTTTACCAAAGATGCGATCGATCCCGAAATTTTCGACCCTTATAAAATTGAATACGCCGTTAAAGTCAAACCGACGAAAAAATCGATCCTTCTCGAACTGTCTTTCTATGGTCTAGATTTTGTAACGGGGTGGATCGACGATCGAGAAGATATGTTATCTCCCCTAATCCCGTTGTATCAGGACATTATAAACGGCGATTTGTCTCTTTTATATCTCACGTGGCGGCGTATCGAAACCAGCGAAGAAATGGAACGTCCTGACGGAGGAATGCAGTTTTCTGCACCGCCAACGTTGAAAAAGCCGTCTCCTGAACTTCAAGCCTATGCTGACTTTATCGACCTGGATTTAGAGAGTTTGTAACAATTTGGCTTGGAAGTCGTCGTTTCTCTTGCTTCCCAGTTATCCTTTAATCAGTTTATAACATTTAAATCATGAAATGGAAAGCGATCGAAATAATCGCTGTTTTTGTCACGAGATTTTAAGTTTCATGAATTTAAATGCAAGATACTCGATAAGTCTTGACAATTTTCTAGATCTAAATTTATAACCATAATAAATTAGTTCGATCGCACGATCTCGATCGAAGGCTATCGATGGTAAAGCGATCGCGATCGAGAAGCTTTTTCTAGATCGATTTATCGGTATTCGGAAACGCTCGAACGTCAAGAACGAACGTTTAAATACGTTTCTAACCCAATGTTCTGTTCGTATTCGTATAATTGAGTACTTCAGCGATCGCAATTTTTTCGGTGCGATCGTAAATCCAGTCAATGCAAATTGACGCGGACGATTCGAGCGAAAAAAATTATAGGAGAATCAATAATGAGAGTTGGAATTTTAGAAGTGATGGCGCTTCCTTCGCAGTCTTGGACTGAAAAACTGCATCATACGGTTCTGACAAAACAATATGCGAGTCTGACTCCTCAAGCCATTTCCGTTTGGTGTCGCCAACTCGGTCATCAAAGCTTTTATGCAACCTATTACGGCGTGGGAAATCCCGAACGGTTGCTTCCGAAAGATTTAGATATTGTCTTTTTCTCTTGTTGTACGCTGGCGAGTTCACTCGTCTATGGATTAGCGAAACTGTACCGTCAGTTAGGAACCTTTACCATCATCGGTGGCGCTCACGCTGAAGCCTTTCCTGCGGATTGTTTGCGCTTTTTTGACTTAGTGGTTAAAGATTGCAACAAAGAACTGATTTCCGATATTGTTTCGGGACAGTTTGAAAAAGGACATTACATCTCCAGTGCCAAACCTTTTACGGACTGTCCGACGGTTGAAGAGCGAATGCCAGAAATTTTAACGGCGTCGTTTTTTAAGAAGAAATGGCCGAGCGTGTTTACCAGCGTTCCGATGGTTACGAGTCTGGGTTGTCCGTACACTTGTGATTTTTGTATGGATTGGAACAGTCCTTATCAGGTGTTATCCAGCGATCGCTTTGCCAACGACCTGCACTATTTGGCTAAAAACTATCCGAATACAGTCGTGGCATTTCACGATCCTAATTTTGCCATTCAATTCGATCGCGTCTTCAACGTCCTTGAAAGTATTCCCCCCGAGTCGCGGATGTCCTACGTGATGGAATGTTCTTTAAGCATTCTGACACCTTCAAGAATTGACCGATTGCGAGAAACGAAGTGTATTGGGGCGTCTTATGGGGTCGAATCTTGGCAGGACGATTATTCGACTAAAGCGGGATTGAAGTTTAAAAAAGGGTTTGAAAAGGTCGATCGCGTCTCAAACCACGTCGAACAACTGTACGAATACGTCGCCTACCAACAGGTGACGTTGTTGTTTGGACTCGATACCGACAAAGGAGACGAACCCGTTGAGTTAATGAAGCGTTTTATCGAACAAACTCCTTCAGCTTGGCCGGTTATTGGAATTCCCGTTCCATTTGGGGGAACGCCGATGTTCGATCGCTTTTGGGCGGACGATCGCATTTTAAAATCGATGCCATTTACGTTTTACTATTTTCCCCATTTGGTGACACAACTCAAACATTACGATGCCATCACTTATTATGAAAAGCTCATCGAGTTGTCGGACAGCGTGGCGTCAGAAAAACTGATGAAGAAACGACTCAAAACCTCAAAAAACAACCGTACTCGACTGATTCATATCGTTCGACAAAAAGGAGAAGCAGTGGTTAAAAAATACTATCTTGAAATTTTGAATTTATTGCGTACTGACAAGCAATTTCGAGATTTTCACGACGGAAAATCGACGGCATTACCCAATTTTTATAAGCAGAAATCTAATAAAATCTTAGGTCGTTATGCAGAATTAGTTTCGCCGGAAGAACAAACCCCCTGCTTGGAGCAAATTCAACCTCAAGTTGTCTAAGTTGATGCTAGAACGGATTTTAAAATTTCTGATTATCGTTGTCGATTGTGCGGGACCGCTTCTTATCGCTGTTGGTTTGTTTGCAGGTATTTTGCACGTCACCCTTTTGGATATCAGCTTGTTGGTGGGAATGCATGTTATTACGATGGGAGGCGTCACCGTGGGATATCATCGCTTGCTGTCTCATAAAGCCTTTAAAACGGGTGTCAAAACTCGGCGCATTTTGGCGATTTTGGGGGCGATGTCCGGTCAAAGCGATCCGATTCGGTGGGTCGATCTTCATCGTCGCCATCACCGCTATGAAGATGTCGAGGGAGATGTCCATTCTCCCCATCTTTCCGGTAACGATTTTTGGGGGCGTTTAAAGGGATTTTGGTATTCCCATTTAGGCTGGATTTTTGATGACGATTGGGAACGATCTGATTTTCGTTATGCGGTCGATATTCAAAACGATTCGGTTATCTGTTTTGTCAGTCGATATGCGTTAGTCTGGCCGCTGCTTTCTTTTGTCATTCCGGCGGTTCTTGGAGGCGTTTTAACTGGAACTTGGACGGGGTTTTTTAGTGGTTTTTTCTGGGGCGGACTGGCTCGGTTAATATTCGGTCATCATGTGAGTGCTTGTGTTAATTCCGTTTGTCATGTGTGGGGAAGTCGCCCGTTCGTGACGGAAGATTATAGCTGCAATCATGGGTTAGTTGCGATACTGACTCTCGGCGAAGGATGGCATAACAACCATCATGCGTTTCCGTATTCGGCACGGCAAGGTTTAACCGGGTGGCAAATCGATCCGAGTTGGTGGTTTATCCAACTTTTAGAAAAATTGGGTTTGGCTTGGGATGTGAGAGTCCCTTCACCCAAGGAGATGTTACGTCTCGATCGCTCTCGGTTGAAAAATACTTAGCAATACTAAAAAAACGCAATCGCCCTCTCAAAAAATAGACTATAACAAATACAGCCCAGCTTTCAGACGGTTTATCGGGGTTCTCCAAATGTGGAGTTTGTTTTATCGAAACCTTCGACTCCTAATTTTAACCATCTGCCTCATCGTCGTTTGGGGCGTCTCTTCCTATCAAACCTTACCCCAACTGGAAGACCCCGAATTCAGTCAGTGGTACGGCGGTGTATTGACCTCCTTTCCCGGTGTCAGTGCCAGTCGCGTCGAAACCTTAGTCACGGAAAAAGTTGAAGGCGTTCTCGAGGGAATTCAAGATCTTCGTAAAATCGAATCCACCTCGGTATCTGGGTTGTCCTCAATTTTTTTAGAAGTCGAACCGACGGTGGACGACGTAGACGAAGTGTGGTCTCAGGTGCGCGATCGCCTCTCCGATGCTGTCCCGCTGCTGCCCCAAGGGGCTGGAGATCCCGAATACGTCCCCTTGGATTTTCGCGCCCTCGCTGCTGTCGTCGCCCTGACGTGGGAAGCGGACAGTCCCCCCAATTCCGCGATTTTGCGCCGCCAGTCGGAAGAATTGAGCGATCGCCTGCAAGCCATTAACGGTAGCGATCGCCTCGTCTTTTTCGGCCAACCCAGCGAAGAAGTCATCGTGGAAGTCGATCCCGATCGCGCGGCGGTGTTGGGACTGACGCCGCAACGCATCTCGCAACAGATTCGCGGCCGGGATGCCAAAGTCGCAGCCGGACAGGTGTACGGCGAACAGAACCGTCTCGTCCTCGACTTAGCCGAACCCCTCGACTCCATCGATCGCCTGCGACAACTCCCCCTCCGCAGCCACGACAGCCGCAGTTTGCACCTCAACGACTTGGCCGCCGTCCGTCAAAGCATTCGCGAACCCCCCGCCGAACTCGCCCGCGTCAACGGAAAGCCCGCCGTCGTCCTAGGGGTGCAAATCGACACCAGCCTCCGGGTCGATCGCTGGGCGCAAGAGGCGTATCGAGTCCTCGACGGCTTGCGGGACGACCAACCCCCAGAATTGGGCATCGAAATCCTGCTGGATTTGAGTCAGTACGTCGAAGCCAGACTGCAAAACCTCGTTTACAACCTGCTGTTGGGCGTGTTTTTCGTCTGTCTCTGCACCGGAATCATGATGGGCTGGAAATCCGCTCTCATCATCGGTTCCGCCCTTCCCTTGTCGATTCTGATGGTGGTGGGGTGGATGGGAATTTTAGACATTTCCCTCAATCAAATCTCCATCAGCGGCTTGATTATCGCCCTGGGACTGCTCATCGATAACGCGATCGTGGTGGTGGACGAACTCACCCATTTCCTCAAATCCGGGTACAGTTCCGCCGCCGCCATCGACAAAACCGTGAAAACCCTGGCGACGCCGCTGTTGGCTTCGACCCTCACCACCGTTATCGCCTTCGTCCCGATTCTGCTGCTTCCGGGGGATAAAGGGGAATTCGTGCGCCCCCTCGCCCAAGGGGTGATTTTGGCGTTGTTGAGTTCTCTGGGATTGTCCCTGACGGTGGTTCTCGCCATCGCCGGACGGTTTTATCGTTCTGGTAACGCGGTGGCGACGGGGATTTCCTGGTCGCCGCTGACGCGGGTGTATCGAGGGGTGTTGGGTTTTTGTTTGTCCCGTCCGCTGCTGGGGATGGTGTTGGCGTTCGGTTTGCCGATTTTGGGGTTTCGCGTGGCCGGACAACTCCCCGAACAGTTTTTTCCGGCGACGGAACGGAATCAATTTCTCGTCGAGTACGAGTTACCCCCGTCGGCGTCGATGGCGGAAACGCAAACGGTGGTTTCTCAAGCGGAATCGCTGTTAGAAGACAATCCCCGCGTGACGGACGTTTACTCGTTTTTCGGGGTGCGATCGCCCGCGTTCTATCAAAATATGCCCCCCAAGTTTGCCAATGAAGGGCCCAACTACGCTAGTAGTTTCGTCATTTTGGACGACTCGCGGGAGGTGCCGCAATTGGTGGAAGCGGTGCAGCAGGAACTCGATCGCAATTTACCCTCAGCCCGGGCGATCGCGCGTCAGTTGGTCTTCGGCCCCTACATTCCCGCCCCCATCGAACTTCGGGTGTACGGGGACGATTTGGCGACGTTGCAACGTCTGGGGAACCAGTTGCGATCGCTCTTGGCGGGGGTTCCCGGTATCGTCCACACTCGGGCGGATTTGGGGGAAACCTTACCGGGGTTGGCGTTGCGGTGGGACGACGACGCCTTGCAACGGGCGGGACTCAGTTCGGTAGAGATGGCGGAACAGTTACAAGCCAGTTTAGACGGTATCGTGGGCGGGTCGATTTTGGCCGGAAGCGACGAACTCCCGGTTCGGGTGCGTTGGAGTAACGCCGACCGAGGGGATGTGGAACGGATTGCGGCGTTGACCTTGCAGGGAACGAACGCTTCGCCGCCCCTGTCTACGGTGAGTTCGTGGACGCTGGTACCGCAACTGACGGCGATCGCGCGTCGTGAGGGCGTCCGCGTGAATACGATTCAAGGGTTCGTGCGGGCGGAGGTCTTACCGGCCGTGGTGTTGGCGGAGTTTCGCCAGCGGGTGGAGGCGGAAGGCTTTTTGGTTCCCCCTGGGTATCGTTTGGAAATCGGCGGGGAATCTGCCGAACGCGATCGCGCGGTGGAAGAGTTGATGTCTGCGGTGGGGGTGTTGTTGGTGATGATGGTGGCGACGTTGGTGTTGTCGTTGAACTCGTTTCGTTCGGCGGGGATTATCGCCATCGTCGGCGTGGGTTCGGTGGGGTTGGGGATGCTCTCGCTGTGGCTGTTCGGCTATCCGTTTGGGTTTATGGCCATGTTGGGAACGGTGGGGTTGGTGGGGGTTGCGATTAACGATTCGATCGTGGTGTTGGCGGGGATTCAGGACGATGCGAAGGCGGCGGTGGGCGATCGTGGGGCGATTCTGGAGGTGGTGGTGCGATCGACCCGTCACGTTTTGACCACGACGTTTACGACGATGGCGAGTTTCGTTCCCTTGATTTTGGGCGGTGGCGGGTTTTGGCCGCCGATGGCGATTTGTATTGCGGGCGGGGTTGGGGGTGCGACGCTGTTGGCGTTGTTTTTTGTTCCTTGCGCGTATGTGTTGGTGAAACGGCCTCGGGTCAGTTGAGATGATGATGGGGTGAGGTGATGAGGGGATGGGGAAACCGTTAGGGTGAGGTCGAGCGATCGCGACAAAACCCTCGCACAGCCTGCACCACCGTTAAATCTGTCCCCGTTTTTCGCAGTTGCAACCACTGGTTGCGTTGCGGTGACGGCGGGAAACGCCAGACTCGTCGAAACCTCTCGGTACTCTCCCTCTTGCAAATATAAGATTTATAATGCTCGAGGGAGCTAACAATGAGGAAATGCACGAATTTAGAGGTCTGCGTTAAACTGATGTTATTCTGACACTCTAAAATAGATAGATATACATCGATGGATGTTAAAGAATTTCTCAAACAATGGGACTCTGGGAAAAAAGATTTTGACGGTATTTATCTAAGAGAAGTTGATTTATTAGAAGAGGCAATTCAATTAAATGTTTCTAGACCTATTTTGCATTGGGCGACAGGCATCAGTTTTAGAAACGCAAAACTTTTAGGAGTTAATTTCAGTAGATCGGATTTATCTAACGCAGACTTTGAAAATGCAAATTTGAAAGGCTCTATTTTTGCACCTTGTAGACTACAAGGTGCTATCTTTAGTAATGCCAATTTGAGTCAAGCCTGTTTGAGTCAGTCAATTTTGAATGGAGCTAGTTTTATCGGAGCAAATCTTGAAGGTGCAAATCTTGAATCATGTCAATTAGAAAATGTAGATTTTTATGGTACAAATCTCAAGAATGCGAATCTGAGAGATACTAATTTGAATAAGGCTGTCAACCTGCAATATGCAATATTAGACAATACAATATTTGGATGTCTACATGATATCCGTAGATCTGATATTTATTATGCCAAATCAAAAACAATTAAACAAGGAAATAGTAGCCCAAAAGATAGAGCAAAACGATTGCTAAGAGAATATCAAGGCGGAAAAAGAGATTTTAGCAAATCGAACTTAATTGGTGTTAGTTTAATTGACGTCAATCTAGAGAATATTATATTAAACTCTGCCGATCTTCGCCATACAAATTTGACAGGAAGTAATCTCAAAAACGCTAATTTAAGCAAAGCTTTGTTGACTGAAGCGAATTTACAGAATTGTAATTTACAAGAAGCAAATTTATCTGAAGCTGACTTGTCTGGATCGAATTTGCAGCATTCCCAGCTTATAGAAGTAAATCTCCAGCTAGCTTTGCTGGATGTAGCAAATTTATTGAGTGCAGATTTATTTGGAGCTAATATGAATTTTGTGTCTTCAATTGGAGCGAACTTTGCTGATGCCAACCTAAGAGGAGCAATGCTAGTAGATTCTAATTTGACAGAAGCCGATCTAATTAAAGCCAATCTTATCGTCGCAAATCTAACTCGAGCAAATTTAACCAAAGCTAATTTAGCATATGCAAATTTATCACTGGCTACATTGGAAAGAGCCAACCTATTTCAAGCTGATTTGACCGGCTCCAATTTCGATCGCGCTACTTTTGTAGAAACTAATTTTAGCCAAACGAAAGGACTTTGGAGCTGCTCCACAAACCGCCGTTACGCAACTTGTTGGAAAACAGTTTTTCCTGATGGCAAAATTGAAATGAATCCATGGCGATTCTAATCTATAGAAACTGCGACCTCAAGAGAGCTTTAGGGCGAGGTCGAGCGATCGCGACAAAATTCTCGCACAGCGCGCACCGCCGTTAAATCCGTCCCCGTTTTTCGCAGTTGCAACCACTGGTTCAGTTGCGCGACGCTGACGGCGGGAAACGCCAGACTCGTCGAAATTTCTTGGTACTCTCCCCCTTGCAATGCCAAAATCGACAGCGCATCCTGTCGGTACAGCCAGAGTTCGGGAACGGCGATCGCACTGTAAATCGGAAGTTTGCTCTGAGAACGATGGGCGATATCGACTTCAACAGCCAAATCGGGGGGAACGTTCGAGGATATCTCCCCATCAAGTCCCTGAGCCGCCTGCGCGTTTTGAATAAAAAAACAACTATTCGGTTCGATACCCTTAGCAAACTCTGAGCTGTCGAACCTCGTCGAACCGAGATTGTTGAATTCTAGCCCCAACTCCTCCGCCAGTACTAATACAATGGCGGCAAGAACTCGGTTGACGATTTCATGAAACGCCCCCGGCATTCTAATTTCTAACACTCCATCGTTTTGACATCCTCACCGCCCTGGAAGGACGGTGATTCCTGCTAAGCAGTTACTGGTTCATCGACACCACTTACTGAATCAGGTTTCCCTTCATCAGCAGAGGTGGGAGTCTCCTCAGTCGTTCCCTCTTTCGAGGCAGTTCTCGGATGACCTCCGATACTGTTTGACCATTCCATTCCTAATGCTTCCATGCCACGCTTGAGAATGTTTAACGCTGCGTTCGTATCCCGGCAGATCTCAATTCCACAGTTGGGACAGTTATGTGTTCTGGTGCTAAGAGACTTTTTAACTCGATGCCCGCAGTTATGACAATCTTGACTGGTAAAAGCAGGGTTGACAGCGACTACCGCTTTTCCCAAAACCTTACCATAGTAGTCGAGGAAGCCTGTGAATTGACTCCAGGCAGCATCAGAAATGGATTTGGCGAGATTGTGATTTTTGACTAAGTTAGCAACTCTTAAATCTTCATACATCACGACATCATGAGATGCCACTAACGCTTGGGCTTGTTTGATTGCCCAATCTCTACGCTGGCGGTGAACGGTTAGGTGCTGTTTCCCGAGTTGCCGACGTGCCTTGTGGTAGTTTGCCGACTGTTTCTTCCCTTGGCGATATCTTCGACTCAATTGACGTTGAAGCTTCTTGAGCCTTTGTTCAGACTGTCTAAGGAACTGAGGGTATAGGGTTGGGTTATCGTTTTGGTCTTTGATGAAATATTTTATCCCAAGGTCTATACCTACAACATCCCCTGTATATGTTCCTTGTTCCCGACGTTCAATATCTAGGCAGAATTGGGCGTAGAACCCATCGGCGCGACGAACAACCCTCACAGGGTTAATTTTACTTCGTAGAATGTCTTCCCTAGCTTTACCATTACAGTAGAGAGAGAAGATTCCGGCTTTGAAACCATCGGTGAAAGTGAGGGTATATCCATCGTTCGACAGCTGCCATCCGCTGGTTTTGTATTCGACCGAGCGGTTGTGCTTTTTAAACTTTGGATAACCAGCGGGTTTAACTCCTTCCCGACAGTTCTTATAGAAGCGGTTAACCGCCTGCCAAGCACGGTCGGCGTGGGCTTGTCGAGCCATACTATTGAGCTTTTTAGCAAAAGGGAACTCGCTTGCCAAACTCTTGCACAGAGCTTGCATCTTAGCTCTAGTACACTTTTTGGTATCCATCCACAACCTCAAGCATTTATTCCTGACGAACTGTCCTGTACGGATGGCTTCATCAAGTGCTTGATATTGTTTCGGGGTTCCGTCTTTAAGTTTTGCTTCTCTGACTAACACAGCTCGACTTAATCAATAGCACCCATAGCGGATACATTTATGTTACCACAAAAATATCTAGGTAAAGTCGCCCTAGAAGGGCGAGGCTTTAAACCCAAAATTCTCGGTAAGCAATGCGAGTTGCGCGATTTTCTCCCAATTCCTGCAACAACGCGATGTAGCTTTCCCAACTCACGCCGCTGACGCGAATCGCACTACCGGGAATCAGTTCGATTTGGCTCAGTGGCGTAGCGAGGGCGACGGTCATGGCTGACTCGATCTCGATCGGTTGCATCTATTGCAATCCTACACTTTGGATAGTAACAAATAACCTTTTGACGGTCGGGTGCAAGCGGCTTGTTAGACCTCACTGCGACTTTAACAGTTCTTCAACAGTCAGTTCGATATCGCTGGCAATTTGCCGTAGAAGTCTCGGAGAAATATCACGTCCTTTATGAAACGGAACAGTTGTCCCTCGACCATCTTCATGCCGAAACTGCTTGTGTGAACCTTTTTGACGAACCTCTACAAAGCCTAGATTTTCTAGAATACGTACAACTTCTTGCGGCTTCAGAACGGGAATGTTACTCATGGCCTACTGAACCACAATCTGCTGTATACCAACAAACTCGGTCTTGAATACTACTTCCTCATCTTGCAGAAGCATCTCAATGACTTCACGAAGGTTTTCGTGCAACTCATCCAAAGTTTCTCCTTGGGAGTGCGCTCCAGCAAATCCAGGGACATAACCCACATAGAGGTTAGTGTCAGAATCTTGCTCGATAATTGCAGTGAATGTTCTCATAAGCTAAGGTTTTCTGAATCAATATGAAATGTATACCTAGTAAGAGTTTTAAAACTTTTTTTAAAAAAGGTGCAAGGTTTTTAGATCGAGATGCTCCAATGCTCGGAACCTTGAGTGGGATGGGTCTTCGGGACTTGTGGTGTAATTTGTTATTTTGAATGCAAAATTGGGCGGGGGCGCATTGCCATGACGCCCCTACAGTAAGGGTCTTACTTATCATAAAATTAGCTTATCACCTTAAACCCAGAAGACCCAGTGGGATTGAGATTTGGCGACCAAACTTCTCCCCGTTGAAGCGGCTCGGTCATGGCTAATCTTCTCGATCGAGCATCGCTGAATCATCACCCATTCCAGCTTCAGTAAGAGTACAGTCTTCTTCTGCAAACTCAGTTGCCAGGGATGTCATGGCTGACTCGATCTCGATCGGTTGCATCTATTGCAATCCTACACTTTCTTAAAGAAACTGGGTTTTTAGAGGGATTTCAATAAATCCACTGCCAAAATAGAGCAAAAATTCAAGCTGTAGTCTAGGCGTTTTCTTAGACGCTATAACTCATCGATCGTCACCAACCCACCCTCCGTAAACTGAATGACCAGTTCTTGCTCGTTAAGCAGTGCGGTTCCAATCAACGGTCGTCGCCCAGTCGCAAACACACGAACATCTCGTTCTGCTCCATCCCAAAAGATTGTCGCCTGATGGACGGGCAAAAAGACTGAACTGTTGTCTGCCAGGTTTGCAGGTAAAGTGTACAAAAATGGAAGTCTGAGCAAATTTACGGCCTCTGGCGGGAGTCAAAGGCGATCCGTAAAGCCTGTATCGATGACAAACTCGATCGGGAAAGTTGCACTATTCACCAAAAGAAAGGTCATTGACATCCTCACCGCCCTGGAAGGACGGTGATTCCCAAACCTCACGATTTGGGTTCCTGTTTCTTCCCCTTACGGGTTTTTCGCAGTTGCTCTCTAGAACAATGTCCTTCAAGTCTTACACTCGCTCCACAGGAGGACACGGGTGGCGAACCGAGTTCGCCACCGTGAGATGTCCGTGCTGTAACGGTGTGTCCCACCGCCAAAAGGTTTCGTGCAGCGTTGATGTCCCGATCGCGATCCGCCCCGCATTTCGGACAAGTCCACTCTCTGACATCCAACGCCATCGAATCAGCTTTGTGTCCGCAACTCGAACACAACTTACTGCTCGGAAACCACTTGTCTACCTTGACAAGAGTTCGCCCGTACCACTGGCATTTATAGTCCAGTTGGTTGACGAACTCTCCCCACGCACAATCGGAAATATGTTTGGCGAGTTTGGGATTTCTTACCATCCCTATCCCCCCTTTAGTTCCCCCCTTATTAAGGGGGGTTAGGGGGGATTCCACCACGACGGTTTGGTTTTCACGCACCAGGCGGGTTGTCAGTTTGTGCAGGTAATCGCTCCGAGAATCTTTGATTTTTTCGTGAATCTTGGCAACTTTACGACGTGCCTCTCTTGGTGCGCGTTCCCTAGCGCCGTGCGACGGCGCGGGGTCGCACCGCTTCTCTCGATTCCGAGAACCCTTCATCTTACGAGACAGGGCTTTCTGAGCGCGTCTCAAGCGTTTGTAGTGTTTCGTCAGATGGCGGGGATTTTCCGCTTTTTCTCCATCGCTGGTAATGGCGAGATAGGCGATTCCCACATCGACGCCGACACTTTTCTCGGACTGGGGAAGTGGTTTAACGGTGTCATAGTCCACCAAGATGGAAATATGCCAACGTCCCGAGGGTTCGAGTCGCACCGTGACGGTAGAGGGTTCTACTCCTTTGGGGAGTTGGCGACTCCATCGGCTCTCGAGCGGTTCTTGGCTTTTTGCCAAATACAGAGAACCATCTCGCCAACGAAACGCCGATTTGGTAAATTCGGCGCTACCTCCATTCCGTTTCTTTTTGAACCGTGGGTATTTGGCTCTTCCGTTGAAAAAGTTGGAATATCCCTTATCGAGATGGCGCAATCCTTGTTGGAGAGGAACGCAACTTACTTCCCCAAGAAACTGCAACTCCTCTTCTTGCTTCCATTGCGTCAGCATCTTCGAGGTTTCACGATATCCTACCTTCTCCTGTCGCTCTTTCCATGCCCTCGATCTCGCTTCCAACGCCTTGTTGTAGACAAGCCGCACGCAACCCACTGTTCGACGCAAGAGGGAATCTTGCTCGGGAGTGGGATAGAAGCGATATCGGAAAGCTCGCAGTGTCATTTTGGCAGTTTACCGGCCCAAATTTATTGTAAAGCCGTCCTGGAAGGACGGGGTTTCAAACCCAAATTTTTCGATGAGACGATCGCATTTCTATCAGTCACCATACCGGAAATCACTGCTCACCCGCTCCATCACACCACCGAAAGAAGCCGCTACATTATAGCCGATACGGATGCCAAAGAGTCTTGCATACGGGGACTTTTCCTGAAGGCTTCGGGCTGCCTGTAGCCCGGTTTCATGGGTGCATCTCACTTTCGTAAAAACACAAAAATCATGGTAAAATAATATGAGTAGATATATCTAAAAAATTTCAAAATGAACTTAAACTCCGAAGAACGAGAAAAGCTACAAGAACATCTCAAAGCGGTGGCTGACAT
>NZ_JAQNCQ010000025.1:0-27941 GCF_028368005.1 Geitlerinema sp. CS-897
ATCGCGCGAACGCCCTGCGCGATCGCCTCGAACCGCTCAATTGGTACAAGCAACGACGCTTTGAAGAGTTGTACTGCGCTCTGTCGGCGGGAATGAAGCAGTTGAAACCGTTACAGGAAGCCGTCGGAACGTCGAGGATGTCGTCGCTGCAACAGGTGCGCTATGAGGAAATTTGGCGGGAACTCGAGCAGACGCTGAGTTCGGTCGGACGATTGCTCAAGCACGAACAATGGGAGTTACAGCCGAAGGACGACGGTATTTCGATCGTCAAACTGTTTAAAGAGGTTCTCGATCGCGTGGAAGCGACGGCAGAAAAACGGCAGATTTGGATGCAGGTTCACCGAGAAGGGAACGTGACGGTATACGCCGACCCTCGCCAACTGTCGATCGTGTTTTACGAGGTGTTGGCGGCCGCCTGTCGCCGGTCTCAAGTCGGCGATCGCATCGATATTTGGTATCGTCCCCTCGCCTCCGATCCGGCGAAGTTTTTGGAACTGTCGGTGACGGATAACGGAACCCTCGACACTCGCTTGTTGAAGGAGTTTCAGCGACGGACGACCTTAGAAAACCAAGGGTCTCGAGACGCCCTGGTCGCTTCGGCACTCGATCGATCGCCCGGCGTATCGTTCTTGATTTTTCAGCGGTTGATGCGCCAAATGGGAGGGGATTTCCTCATTGAAAAACTCGACGACGGACGGATCGTCAGTCGTTTGCTATTGCGCTTGTCTGCGAACCCTTCCAGCGTCAAGTCAGACTGATTACCATATATATTGGTATTTGTCAAGCAAATTTCGCAAATTGGTAAAAACTCGAGATCCTCGGCGTCTTCAAGATGCCGGGGATCTGGCATAACGCCATAAATATTTGAAAATATCAATAATTACGCCAAAATCGCGCAAATTCTGCGAGTTCCTCCCGTGTCAATTGCCGTTGCAACCAATCCCACGCCCGATCTTGGTGAGGTAAGCCTTCATAGTACCGAGCAGCTTTCGATAACACGATCGGCGGCGGTTCTAAGTCGGGGGGATTGCGCCACTGTTGGGCAAACGCTTCGAGCGTCGCCTCCGATAGCTGCTCTTGCAACCAAATCAACGCTTGATTTTGACTGGCTAGATTTTGATAGTACCGCGCCACGTCCACGAGACGAATCGAAGTATCGGCGGTAGCGCGATCGCGCCAACGGCGAGCGAACTCTAACAGCGTGGCTTCCGACAGTTGGAATTGCAACCCCGTCAGGGCGTCGATTTGATGGGGCAACCCCTGATAGTGCTTCATCACGTCTACGAGGGAAATAACGGGCGTTGGCGTCGGTGTCGGCGTTGGCGTCGGTGTCGGCGTCGGAGAGGCGATCGTGTTATCTGCCAAATACGCCCAAACGCGAGGGTTGACCGTTCCATCGGTCAGAGTCCCGATCTCCGTTTGAAACGCCACCGTTGCCGCTTTGGTTTTCGGACCGAACTTTCCATCGACAGATCCCGGATCGAACCCTTTCTGTTTCAGTCGCGATTGCACGTCCGCCACCATCGCCCCGGTCGATCCTTCCTTAACGATATTGAACCAGTTGACATCTACCCCTCCGGCAACGCCGTTAACACTCCCGCGATCGGTATACTGCCAAAACGTCCAAGTGTGCCATCCCCCCGGCACCTTCGGCGACGGATCGCTGGTGTAATGGGCAATCCAGAGCGGATAGTTCGCGAACTGCTGCCAGTTACCGAGGCGTTCCCAAAAATAAGGATAGGTGTAGATAATCGGACGCCGCCCCGTGGCCAGTTCTACGCGATCGAGCCAGGTTTGCATCCGCGCCGCCAAACTGTCGGCGGCAATACCGTCGTCCGTTTCGATATCCAACACCGGCGGTAAGTCTCCCGATTCGAGTTTTACGAGGTCGAGAAACCGTTCGGCTTGGGCGAGAGCGTCGCTGCGGGGACGAAAGAAGTGATACGCTCCTCGTACCAGACCCGCTCCTTTCATCCCCGTCCAGTTGGTTTGAAAGGTATCGGCGACGAAGGTGGCGCCTTCTGTCGCTTTGGCAATGCCGAACTCGATGCCGGAATTGGCAACGGCAGTCCAGTTAACGCTACCTTGATAGTCCGAAACGTCGATCCCTCTACTCATCTGTGATGTGTCGATATCGATGTGGTTGTTTTGATGGTATCACCTGACGATCGAGCCGTCGGAGAGAAACCGCCACAGGGGGCGGAAGTCGGTCGATGCTGCACGTATGTCTGTGGCATATAATGCTCGTGAAATCTAGGGGATCGAGAGGATTCGATGGTACGGATTCAGTCAATACAAGTTGGGTTGGGTTCGATCGCCGCCGGTGCGATCGCCGCGTTACAGGTTTTCTCAATTCCGGCGACGGCTTTGGTGCCGAGTCGAGCGATCGAATTGGCTCAGATGGATTCGGAATCTTCGGCTTTGGCGGCGAAAGCGGAAGCCTTTCTCGGGTTTTTGGAGTCTGGCGAGTACGAAACTGCGCGATCGCTCCTCGACCCCGTGGTTCAAAATGCTTGGAGTGCCGAGGCGATCGAACGCACCTGGCAGAACTTTCGAGAACTTGTCGGTTCGTCCCCAACCCGAAGAACGTCTCAAGTGACGAACAACCTCGTCTCCATCACCATCGATGGGGACAACTTTACGGACAACCTTCTCTTTGTCTTTGACAGTGAAGGAGATCTCGTCGGCCTCGACCTACCCCGCGTCCGAGACCTGTTGGCTGGATACTCGAAGAGCGACATCGCCGAAGCCTTTATCGATGCGATGGCAACGGGTAACTTCGAGGAGGCGCGAGTTTATTTGTATCCGGTTTTGCGGGCGGAATGGTCGCCGGAAGTCCTCGCGGAACGATGGCAGAGTTTCGAGGGACAAGTGGGGACGTTTCGCCAGAGACAAGACACCGAAACTGTTGAAAACGTGGTGTTCGTTCGGATTCAGTTCGATCGCCTCGAAGATTGGTTGGTCTTCATTTTTAACGACGACAACCAAATCGTCGGCGTCGATTTTCCCCAAATCGATTGGGATCGCCTCGAAACTTCGACGTTTTCACCCTGTCGCTTTGAAATGGAGAACGATCTGCGATCGCATCTACCTTAACTTGGTCGGAATCCCGTCCCAGGTCTCGATCGCGTCGGTCGAACGGACTCGGTGCATTCCTAACTCGGCACACTTGGCAAAGGTTTCGTCGGCTAACTCGGTGAAATCCACCTGACCCGGCACCACCACCGCCGACGTGCAATCTTCCAGTAAATAAACCTTTTGAGCGAGTTTTCGGTCTCGCGAACGAATCTCGTCGCATAAATCGTTCAGCGTCCAGGCGACACAGTGGCTCTTGGCTTGTCCCGCCACCAGCAACAGGTCGAAGTTCAACAAGCGATCGGCCAGTTTCACGTTACGCTGGGCGATCGCTTCCCCGTTAGCATTTGTCAGAACCTCTGGTTGCAATACCGAATAATTCTCCGTCAGCGGGTTGTTTCCTTTCATTTCGTATTCTGTGGGGCTGTAGCGAGCGATACTGTGGAAAAAACAGGCTTCTTCTACTGCCGAGACTAAAGCGTGACTGATTCCCCCCAGCATGGCGTGATACGGCCAGATCGTCAGCGGATATTTACTGTCTCGCGTCAGTTCTCGAACGTAGTGGAACGCATAAGCCTCCGGGTCGATCGCCGTCGGTAAATTCGGCAACACGTCAGGATTGATGCGCCATGTCCCGCTTTCGATATCCCCCAGATTTAAAGTCGACATGGGGGCGGGATGTTCGCCACTGTCGTTTATCCAAAATACGGGATGAAAAATCTGCATCGCCGTATGAGTGTCCATCGTCGGAATAACGTCCGTCAAGATGTGTAAATGACGGTAGATAAACTCGCACAAACGCCGATTGTCGTCTACAGCTCCGTTCCCGCTGCGTCCGGCGACGAACAGCTCGAAACCGGGAATACAGAAGGTGTTCTGCACGTCAATTAGTAGCAAGCCGACGCGCACTTTGTCTTCACAACTGCGAGAAATTTGGTGTTGTTGCGCCCAACGTCTGGCATCCCGAGCGCGATCGCCGTAGGGAACGCGCCACACTTCACCGATCTTACCGGGATCGAAATGTTCTGGAATCGGGAGGGTTTCTACGGACATTGTTCGGTTCCTCGCGCTTTGTGTTCAGTTTAATCCTGTTTTCCCAACGCCAAACCCGATATCTGTAACGTTTAGCTCACGGTGACTCGCGGTTCTGAATCACTTCGATCGCTCCGACAAATACGCTTTCAAATCGGAAATCGAACGAATATCCAATCTCTCAGCATCTTCTTCTTTCATCATTAACGCATAGGAATTATTAAAGCCAAACGGTGCGAGCCAAACGATATCGTATTGTTCTTTAGTTTCTTCTCGAACGTAATTCAAGACGGTCTTGTTATCTGAAGTTTGGTCAGATAGCAGGCGATCGCGAGTTTCGGAATCGGCTTTCAAAATCGCGATCAGTCCCGTTCCAGTATATTCGGGATAGAGATCGATTTCACCCTGTCGCAACGCATCGAAGGCAATTTTCGTTCCCGCTAAGCCTGTTTTTAACTCGACATCTAAATTCGTATAGTTTTCAATAACGACTGACATCATTTCCGCGAGAAGATATTGTTCGGTAAAATTCTTAGAACCGATGACAATATCTGAACTTCCTTCCCGTTGGGTATCTGTTTGCAATCCCAACTCTGACAAATAATCTCGCACCGCCTTGAGAGTCGGTTCTTGCTGGCTATCGACACGATAGTTCAGTTGTACCATCGCTTCGTTAGAAATTTGTCCCGACAACCGATTTAAAGCCTCTCGGATTTCGGGATAGGTTTGTAAGGTATCTTCTCGCACGAGCGGCGCGGCGTAATAAGGCGGAAAATAGTCGCGATCGTCTTCTAAAACTTTTAAATCGTATGCTTTAATTCGACCGTCTGTTGAAAAACCGCTAATAACATCAACGCGATCGTCTCGAATCGCTTTATACATTAACCCCGGTTCGAGTTCCAGAGTCTCTAATTTTAATCCGTAGTACTGTCGCAAGCCGGGATAACCATCAGCGCGTTCCATAAACTCAGCCGTAAAACCGGCGGTAAAGGAACGTCCGAATAAATTGGGAACCACGAGCCACGAGAGCGATAAAATGAGTAAAACGATCGCACTAATGAGGAGCGGTTTGAGCCATTGTCCGACTTTATTTTGAACGATTCCCAACAGAAAATCTAACAGCAACGCCAGAGCCGCCGCAGGAACAGCACCCGCTAAAATCATATCGATATTATTGAGGGCAATTCCTCGAAAAATAAATTCCCCCAATCCACCAGATGCAATCAACGCGCAGAGTGTCGCCACGCCAACTGTGGTGACGGCGGCGGTCCGAATTCCCGCAAAAATAACGGGAACAGCTAAAGGAAGTTCGACTTTTAATAAAATTTGTAAGCTCGACATTCCCATGCCTTTCGCGGCTTCTTTAATGGAAGAATCGACTTCGTCAATTCCGGTATAAGTATTCCGAACGATCGGTAACAGTGCGTATAAAAATAAAGCGACGACCGCAGGCGTGACGCCGATTCCTAATAGGGGTAACATAAACCCGAGCAGCGCCACGCTAGGAATGGTTTGAACGATGCCGACGGCTCCGATCGCTTGATTAGAAATTTGGCGATATCGCGTTAAAATAATGCCGATCGCAACGCCTAAAAAGATAGCGATCGCTAACGAGATAGTGGTCAAACCAATGTGTTCTACAGTCTGGTCGGCAAGTTCGAGTTGGTGGTCGATTAGAAATTGCCAGAAACTCATGAGTCAAAAATAAAATTTTAAAATGTCGCGGTTTTGTTAAAGCTTAAATAGATTGTTTGAATTGGTAAAAAGCAGTCAAAAGATCTTGACAGTGAGTTGTTAAAACCGGCTGGTTTTGGCGATCGCAAATTTGGACTCGCGACAACTTCAAAGAAGATTCTTCAAGGTCTTCTAAAACAGTCAGTAAATGTTCGTCTTCAGGATAGCTTTTAGCGGGTTCGGAACTTGACGCTTGTGGCGACAGCCAGGGCATCACGTCTTTGAGCTGAGTGACGTACAACTCTAACTGAAAGCGATCGGCTTGAAAAAAGTCGCGCACGAAATCGTTATCCGGTTGAAATACGAGCGTTTTGGGCGTTCCAATTTGTCGGACGATTCCCCGATCCATCACGCAGATGCGATCGCACAACCTGACCGCCTCGAAAATATCGTGAGTCACTAAAACGACTGTTTTCCGAAGCAGACTTTCCAACTGTTTGAATTCCTGTTGAATTTGTCGCCGCGTAATGCGATCGAGTGCGCCGAAGGGTTCGTCGAGTAAAATTATCGGCGGATCGGCCGCTAACGCTCTCGCCAAACCGACCCGCTGTTGCTGTCCGCCGCTGAGTTCGTGAGGATACCGTCGGGCAAATTGGTCCGGCGACAACCCCACCATATCGAGCAGTTCTTCACTACGTCGTGTGATGCGCTTGTCCGTCCACTTCAACAAACGAGGTACCACCGCCACGTTTTCCGCGACGGTGTAGTGGGGAAACAGCCCCGTTTCTTGAATGGCGTAGCCGATACTCCGACGTAGTTTTTCCGGCTGGGATTTGCGCGTGTCTTCCCCCCCAATAAAAACGCGGCCGGACGTCGGTTCGATGAGGCGATTGAGCATTTTCAGGGTCGTACTTTTACCGCAACCGCTCGTTCCGATCAGACCGAGGGTTTCCCCTTCGGCCACCTCAAACGAAACGCGATCGACAGCAGAGAACCCGTTATAGTTTTTTGTTAGCTCGATCGCTTCGATCGTGGGGGGGCTTGACATGGGAACTGCTTACCTGTGGGTTTTGAGAATCGCCACCAATCCGTGACCGCAACCCCGTCCCTGCTGCATTTCATATTCCAGCGTCCGCAAGGCATAGCCCAACTGAGGCTCGATAATGTTCGCTCGAGGATCGCCGTACCACATCCAACCCACATCGGCGATGACGCGATCGATGGTCATCAGCGCGAACTGCAAAGGTTTGGTGAAATCGTCCCAGCCTTCGAGTTGCGTCAGCGAACACCGCTCCCAGAGTCGTTGCTGGCAATATTCAACCACCACGTTCCAAGAGTCGATCAGCTCTCGCAGCGGCGGCGCAATAACCGGACGATCGGGAACGATCGCCGGATCGATGATGAGTTCTTCGAGATTGGTTCGCAAATAATCCTGATGGAGCGAATTTACCGCGCGACGAATGGGTTTGAGGCGATCGTTGTATTCCCGCGTATCGGTGTGGCGACCGACGAGTAAGGATCGATCCATGAGTTTCAACACTTCTACCCCGACGCCACAGGTTTCAGTTAACTCTTGCGAGAGGTCTTTAACGTCCGAACCCACCCAGAACCGAAGCGGAAACTTTTCGCTTTCAATTTCTTTGCGAACGGCTTCGGAGTAGAGATAACTCATGGTGTAGTCGCGAACTTTTTCAGACTCCGATTCTGCAAACCAGAAATCCGGCCATTCGATCGAATACCGTCCGAGGAAGTCGAGAACGATTAAGCTCTCGTCGCCACTGTGTTCGCAAATATCTTGCAGTAGCTCGACCAAATCTTGGCGATTTAAGTGAGACAGAGACCCGTAAGACGAAAAATAGATATCGAACGGCTCTTCGTCTTTAAACGCTCCGAACCCGTCTCGCAAATCTGCCTGAGCGAACTTGATTTCCGGTCGATCTTCAAAGAGAACCTGACCCCGTTCGACCATTGCTTGGCTGATATCGAGCCCCAAGTACAGATCGATGTTGTCTTTGGGAAGGACGCGCTCGTGTTGCAAACCTAAGTCTAAATCCCGGCGATCGATTTTCGTCAAGATTTCGTAGCCTTGTCCGGCACCGCAGCCGAGATCGACAATGCGGACACCGCGATTTTCTTGGCGACGGCGTTCGACAAGTTCCTGCAGAAACGGACGCAAGGCAATACGGGTTAACTGATCTTCCCAGTACGTTCGGACGTTATCGTACTTGCCAAACAAGTTTCCGACGTACAAATCGTATTTGCCTTCTCGAACCGCTTGGCTGTACGTTTTTTCTCCAACTGATTGCATAATTTTATGAGGTTAGGAATATCGATCGGGGCGAGTTCGTTCGGCCACGCGATCGTAGCTTCAGCGAGCGAGAGTGACGTTTGTTAACGATTTCTTAACGACTTTTTTGGAGTTTCTTAGTGGAGCGTTCCTTGCCATCTTCCAATGAGATCCGGAGCGTCCGGATGGGGAAAATGGTGTTGAAACGTCCGGTAATAGACAAACTCTTCTTTACTCGAGACGGGCTGTCCGTCTCGGCGTGCGTTGTCGAGTTCCGCTTGGGAAACCATCGCGTCGGCACGATCTTCGAGAATAGTCGAGGAGGCACAACCTTGGGCGAATTCCATTTTGTCTCGCCATACGACCTCTTGAGGCAACTTATCAGCAAATGCCTGTCTAAGCAACCATTTTTCTAAACCATAAGTTTTGTGTAGCTTGAGGGACGGATCGATTTTCAGGCACAATTCAATAAATTCTGTATCTAAAAACGGCACGCGAGCCTCTAGGCTGTTGGCCATCGTCATTCGATCGACCCGCTGCAAATTAAGATTGTGCAACCCTTTTAAAATCGAGATCGACTCCTGGTGTAAAGCCGTCGCGTCGTCGTAATCTGAAAAGTAGCTGTAACCGGCGAACAACTCGTCTGCACCTTCTCCGGTTAAAACCACTTTGACGTATTGACTGGCCAAACGAGATACGAAGTAACAGGGAATGGCGCTGCGGACTAAAGCCGGGTCGAAAGATTCGAGATAATAAATCACTTGAGGAAGAACGGCTTCCATTTCTTCCTCGGTGTAGACATATTCGTGGTGAATCGTGCCTAAGCGATCGGCTACTAAACGGGCAGCTTTGAGGTCGGGAGAATGAGGAAGTCCCACCGAAAACGAATGTAATTCGGGCAGGTGTTCCGACATTAAGGCGGCGATAATACTCGAATCTAATCCGCCGCTCAAGAAGACACCCACCGGAACGTCTGACATCAATCGCTTCTGGACGCTTTTCGAGAGAGTCTGGCGGATCTTGTCGAGGACGACCTCAACATCGCTGAGAAACGATGAGTTTTCCGGCCACTGATAATAGGGAACGAAGCCGGTTTCTTGCTGGTAGTAGTGTCCTTCAGGAAACTCGCGAATTTCGTCGGCGCTCTCGACTAGAGCTTTAATTTCTGAGGAGAAAAATAACAAGTCTCCCGATCGCCCGTAGTATAGAGGCTTAATGCCAATTGGATCGCGAGCGGCGATATAGTCTCCTTCGTGGCTGAGAACGAAGCTAAACATCCCGTCGAGTCGATCGGTCAGTTGGCGACCGTATTCTCGATACAGGGGCAGCAAAACTTCACTATCGCCGTGGGTTTGAAACTCAAAGCGATCGCCACAGCGATCGCGCAGCTCTCGATAGTTATAAATTTCGCCGTTACACACGCCGTAAAGTTGACTGTCCTGCCGAGAAAACGGCTGGTGAGCGCCTTCAACATCCATAATTGATAGACGCTGATGTCCGAGCAGTAAGTTCTCTTCTCGCACGACCCCCCTGTCGTCGGGACCTCGATGCGCTAGGGTCGATAACATTTCCTCGAAGTTGTATTGGTGAGAGTTTGGGTTAGATAGCGTTTGTCCGAAAATTCCAAGAATGCCACACATTTTTAAATTTCGATTGGGGTTCGATAATATTTTTGTTCAGTCGCTCTCGTTCTCGTTCGGACGCGCCAACTCAAACTTAAATATACTCACTATCTATGGTAACTAGATTCGAGATGAAGTCCAACTGGAGTGCTAAACCCCGTGAAGTGTTCGAACGCAGATCGTAAAAAACGAGAAGTCCGGTTTCGAGAGAAACCAGACTTCTGAAGATTAGCTCGGTTCGCCCGAACGGGCGCGATCGCCTACAGTTGTTTCATTTCAGAGACGAGTTTCGACACCATATCTTTCGCGCTCCCAAAAAGCATCATGGTGCGATCGCGGTAGAACAACTCGTTGTCAACGCCCGCGAATCCCGTACTGAGACTGCGTTTGATGACGATGGTGTGCTTGGCTCTGTCCACGTCGATAATCGGCATTCCAAAAATCGGACTGTCTTGTTGCGTGCGAGCCGACGGGTTGACCACATCGTTGGCACCGATGACGAGCGCCACGTCCGTCTGCTCCAACTGGGGATTGATATCGTCCATGTCGTAAAGCTGGTCGTAAGGCACGTTTGCCTCTGCCAACAATACGTTCATGTGTCCCGGCATTCGTCCGGCCACCGGATGAATGGCGTATTTGACTTCGACCCCCAATTTTTCCAACTGATCGGTCAGTTCGCGCACGGCGTGCTGGGCTTGAGCCACTGCCATACCGTAACCGGGAACGATCGCCACCGATCGCGCGTAGCCTAACATCATCGCGCCTTCTTCGGGATCGATGCTGCGAACCACCTTCTCGGTGTCAGAGCCGCCGCCTTTGACCGCAGTTGCCGTTCCTTCTCCCGTTCCAAACGCGGCAAACAACACGTTCGTCAGCGATCGGTTCATGCCTTTACACATGATGACGGTGAGAATCAACCCCGAAGCGCCGACCAACGCTCCAGCGATGATGAGCATATTGTTCATCACCACGAAACCGGCTGCACTGGCGGCTAAACCCGAAAAGGAGTTGAGCAACGAAATCACCACGGGCATATCGCCGCCGCCGATGGGAATGACGAAGTTAATCCCCAACACCAGCGATAGGACAATTAATCCCAAGAACAAAGAGGGGCTGGGGCTGGTGGCGACGAGGTAGCCGCTGCCGACGAGGAACGCCACCAAAAGCGTCGCGTTAAACGGTTGTTGCAGCGGGAAGGTAATCGGCGATCCCGAAATCAACCCTTGCAGTTTGGCAAACGCGACTAAAGAACCCGTGAAGGTGACGCCGCCGATGAGAACGCCCAGCAAAACGGTAATGGTTTCGCCGATGCCGGGTTCGGCTGAAAGGTTGAAATAATGCCAAAACTCGCCCATGGCCACCAAGGCCGAAGCTGCACCGCCCAAGCCGTTGAACAGCCCGACCATTTGCGGCATCGCGGTCATGGCGACTTGCTGGGCAGCGATCGCCCCGACGACAGAGCCGATGACGATGCCGATGAGAATCATCTCGTAGTTGAGAACTTGGCGATCGAGCAGCGTCGCGACGACGGCGATCAGCATGGCGATCGACGCGATGAGGTTGCCCTGACGGGCAGTCGCAGGCGATCCTAACCGTTTCAATCCGATAAAGAATAGAGACGCTGCGACGAGGTAGCTCAGTTGAATCCCTGTCGGGAGAAAGTCGCTCATGCTTTAACCTCTTTTTTCTTGAACATTTGCAGCATTCGATCGGTGACGAGGAATCCACCGACGACGTTAATGGTGGCTAGCACCACGGCGACGAGTCCGAGGATAACGGTCACGTTCCAGTCGCGATCGCCAGCGATAACTAAAGCCCCGAGAATAGCAATGCCGGAAATGGCGTTCGCCCCCGACATCAGAGGTGTATGGAGTGTCGGCGGGACTTTGGTAATCACTTCAAATCCCGCAAACGCCGCCAGGACGAATACGAACAAAGCTGTAATGAAGGGATCGTTCATCGTTGATAGTTGATAGAAGTGTTGGGAGTCGTAGGGTGCGTGACTTGAAGAACGGGGTGTAAATCGTGAGACCGAGCGATCGGTCACGCACCGCCAATGTACACCGCCCACAGACAAGGGTGTGTGACGCGGGCGACGCCATTCGATCGCCAGAAGAGGAGTCGTAGGGTGCGTGACTTGAAGAACGAGGTGTCAATCGTGAGACCGAGCGATCGGTCACGCACCGCCAATGCACACCGCCCACAGACTTGAAGAACGGGGTGTCAATCGTGAGACCGAAATCGTCACGCACCGCCTTATCTCATCACCTCATCGCCCCATTTCCTCAAGCTGGGGACGTAACGCCCAAGGCTTCCCGAACGCGGGAATTGTGGATTTCGCCTCCGATGGTGACGCAGATACTGTCGGGGATGTCGTCTTCGAGGTCGAGGGTGAGAACGTTGTCTTTCACCAGATATTGCAGGAGCGTCGAGACGTTTTTGGCGTACATCTGGCTGGCGTGAACGGGAAGCGATGCCGGAAGGTTCAACGGTCCGATCAGCGTGACGCCGTGACGGACGACGTGTCCGCCTGCTTCGGTTCCTTCGCAGTTTCCACCCTGTTCGGCAGCTAAGTCCACCACCACCGAACCTGGATTCATTTGAGAAATCATGTCGTCGGTGACGATGACAGGGGCGCGTTTACCGGGAACTTGGGCGGTGGTGATGACGACATCGGCTTGGGACACGCTATTGGCGATCGCCTCTTGGGTTTTTTGTTTCGAGCGCTCGGAGATTTCTTTAGCGTAGCCGCCCGTGGCCACGGTCTCTTCTTCGAGCGCCACTTCGACGAATTTCGCGCCGAGGCTTTGCACTTCTTCTTTCACGGCCGGGCGAATGTCGAAGGCTTCCACCACCGCACCGAGGCGGCGACTGGTGGCGATCGCCTGCAATCCCGCCACCCCCGCACCGACGACGAAGACTTTGGCCGGACGGATGGTTCCGGCGGCGGTGGTGAGCATGGGGAAGAATTTCGGCAGGGCGGACGCGGCGATCAGAACCGCTTTGTATCCGGCCACACCCGCTTGTGAGGAGAGGGCGTCCATGCTTTGGGCGCGACTGGTACGGGGGATCAGTTCCATGCTCAAGGCGGTGACGCGCCGTTCGGCCAGCTTTTGAATCCGTTCGGGATCGCCGAGAGGGTTGAGGAAACCGATGGTGGTTTGTCCCTCGTGCAGGCGATCGATCTCCTCGGAGGTCGGAGGCGCGACTTTGAGGATAACGTCGCTGTTTCCCCAGAGTTCGGCGGTATCGGCGATAACGGTCGCTCCGGCAGCTTCATAAGCACTGTCAGGAAAGAACGCGCCGTCTCCGGCTCCGGCTTCGACTCGAACGTCTAAGCCTTGTTTGACGAGTCGGGCGACGATATCTGGAACGAGTGCGACGCGGCGTTCGCCGACCTCGATTTCTTTGGCAACTGCGACTTTCATGCAAACTCCTTAACGAATACTGCTGCAATTGGGCGATCGAGAGACAAACTGAGGAGATTAGAGCATTTCGTTGATTAGCGATCGGCGATAGGTTTGGGGCAGGTCTCGCGGACTTCTAATTGGCATCCTAGGACGATCCCCAGATGACCCTTGACATCTTTAACTTGTCTTAAGGCTAATGAATAGTTTTGTCCTCCAAAATATCTAGAATCTTTAACTTATTTTTCGGTTTCAAACAATGTATTTCAAACAATGTATTTAAAAATAATCTTCAATTATGAATTCGCCTTTACAGTTTTGACGCGATCGCGATTTTTTTACCGCGTTTTCAGGTGAGAAGCGATCGCGGCGATCGTGGAACTTTTCGGGAACTGAGAGCGTCTCGACGCTCGCGAGATTCCGTTTGGCGAAATTAAGATGACAGAACCCAAACGGTTTGATACATTAATTAACACTGTGAACGGTCGATCGCATAGTTTTCGAGCGAACCGTTATGACGAGCGCGATCGGCGAGGAGTTTTCGATGAAACGTTGGTTATCTGCTGCTTTAACGACCGGATGTTTGGTTTTGGGATTCGCCACCGAACTGCCCGCCCAACAATTACCGGGATTTACCATTTTCGGTGGACCGCGCCGAGAAAATCAATTAGGCTTTCGTCTCGACTACGGCACGAGTGGCCATCCGCGCGATCGATACCGGTTGCGGATTCCCGCCGACAAAATGAGCTTCGCCGTCTCCCAGTTCTCCATTGACTATCCCGACTATTACGAAGGAGAATTTGACATCGACCTCGACCCCGACGACGATCCCGACGATCAACCCGTCGAAGTTCGCGTTCGCATCGACGGACGGTACGAATCAGTTCCCTTACAAGAAGTCGTGTGGGACGAAGAAAACCACCTCATCGAAATTTATCCCATCGAAGCCGTTCCCGCTGGCTACAAAGTCGAAATCGTATTCTCCAACGTCCGCAACCCCAGCTTCGGCGGAATGTACTACTTCAACTGTCGCGTGTTTAGTCCTGGCGACGTTCCCCTGGCACGCTATCTCGGAACCTGGGTGTTGAGCATTTCTCCGGGCTAGTTATTGACAAAGCGAGCAGATGATGATAAGCAAATTGTCTTGCCGAGGGGAGGTCGATCGATGTAGATCGGTTGAGCTTCCCCGAACCCCCCGAACTGCTCAAAAACCTTTCTGTTCGTTCCCCGCCGTGGGCTGAAACAGTTGTGTTCAAACGTCGCAGTGTCGAAAAGACGGGTTGAGACAGTCCGTCACTCGAATTTTCCTGTTAGAATGGGAAACTGCATCTTTGTCAACCTATCAGTGAAGTGAGTCGGAGGGAATAAACTGTGACCAAACGAACCTTGGGCGGAACGAGCCGCAAACGGAAAAGAGTGTCTGGATTTCGCGCTCGGATGCGCGTGAAAACCGGTCGTCGCGTCATCAACGCCCGTCGCCGCAAAGGACGGGCGAGACTCGCCGTCTAAAAGAGAATCGAGGAAGAGTCAAGTCGATCCGGTCAAGCGTCAGTGCTACCTAAAGCCAACCGACTTCGCCATTGGAAAGACTTTCAAACCGTTTATCAAAACGGAAGTCGCTGTCGGGGAAAACGAATGAGCCTGCGAGCCTATCGGCGTCCTACCACACCGAGGGACAGCTCCCCGAACCCAGACATCTCGGGCGTTCTCCCGACGCGCATCGGAATTTCGATCGGGCGAAAAGTCAGCAAACGTGCGGTCGTTCGCAACCGCATCAAGCGTCAAATTCGAGCAGCCGCACGTCAACTTTTACCGCGTTTGTCCCCAGGGTGGGATATCGTTGCCATCGTCCATTCCGAGGCCAAAGAGTGCAATTCAACTCAATTTCTGCAAGAATTAGAGCAGTTGTTGGCACGAGCTGAGGTACTGAATGGGCATTCGAGAGGAAGTCTTTTATGAAGGCGGACCCCATATTGGGGATTTGATTTTTAATATCTTAATCGGCTTGACCGTGATTGGCTTACCCTTAACGGTAGGTGCGGTAATTCGAGCCTTATGGTTGCGGTTTCGGATTACGAACCGCCGGATCTCGGTAAACGGGGGATGGATGGGACGAGATCGCACCGATGTCGTGTACTCAGAAATCATAAAAGTCGTGACCGTCCCGCGCGGTTTCGGACTGTGGGGCGATATGGTCGTGACCGTTCGAGGTGGAAACCGTCTCGAATTGCGTGCGGTTCCCCACTTCCGTCAAGTTTACGACTATATTAACGAGCGGCTGTCTCCAGAAGCCCGCAAAGTAAGCGGTTCTCTCGGCAGCTAAACTCACCCGCCCCCAACAAGACAGACTCAAAGAAACTTTCAAGCAACTTCAAGCGCAGAAATTGGCGTAAAACGAATGGATTTTGGTGTTGGTTTTCTCTCCAATAACGTAATGCTGCCGATCCTGGATTTATTTTACGGGATCGTGCCGAGCTACGGACTGGCGATCGTCGCGTTGACGCTGGTGATTCGCTTCGCACTCTACCCCCTCAGTGCGAAATCGATTCGCAGTATGCGTCGGATGCGCGTCGCCCAACCCGCGATGCAAAAGCGCGTCAAGGAGATTCAAGAACGATATAAAGACGAGCCTGCCAAACAGCAGGAAGAAATGAGCAAGGTTTACCAGGAATTCGGCAACCCCCTCGCCGGATGCTTGCCCCTGGTGATTCAAATGCCCGTTCTGTTCGCGCTGTTTGCCACCTTACGGGGATCGCCGTTTTCGGATATGAGCTATTCGATCGACGTGGAAATCTTCCCCCGCGAACAAATCGAACGCATCCAACCACAAGTTTACGCAACCGATCCGAAAAACGTTTATATCTCCGATGGTCTCCACACGAAAGTTTCCGCCATTCTCCCGGCTGGAAACCGCCTCGTCGTCGGAGAAAAAACGGATGTCGAGTTCCAAACTGTCGAAGGAACGCCCCTGCAAAAGCGATTGTCTGAAGAAGGCGACCCCGAACTCATGCCTCGGTGGACGGTGACGAAAGGACAAGATCGCCTGCAAGTTAACGAAGACGGAACGTTAGTCGCTCTGCAACCGGGTCAGGCAACGATCGAAGGGAAAATTCCCGGTTTGGCAGCGAACAAAGGCTTCTTGTTCGTGCAAGCCCTCGGTCGCGTCGGTGCCACGGACGACAACGGCAACATCCACTGGGATATCGTCGGTATGGTGCTGTTTTTTGGCGTGAGTCTCTATGTCAACCAAATCCTTTCGGGACAGGGACAAGACAGCAACGCCAACGCCCAACAACAAACCATCAGCAAACTGACGCCGATTTTGTTTACGGGGATGTTTCTATTCTTCCCGCTCCCGGCTGGGGTGTTGATGTACATGGTGATTGCCAACATCTTCCAAACTGCTCAAACCTTTGTTTTGTCGCGGGAACCGTTACCGGAAAATCTCCAGAAAATCGTAGACGCTCAGGAGAAGGCTGGGACTGGAAAAGACGGCCAGCGTCAAACCTTACCGTTCGAGCCGAAACGCTCTAAGAAAAAAGCGGGATAGGATCGAGACAGTTTGAGGATCGAGACTTCATGAGCGATAAAGGAGAGCGGGGTCGACAGTGGTTGGAAACACTGCTGAAACTGGCAGGACTTCCGGCTGAGGTTGATGTAACGCATCGAGACGATGCCTACTGGCTGACGATCGCTTCGGCCGAGTTAACCCCAGAGCAGGTTTCGGCGCTCCTCGGCGAAGGGGGAAAAGCGATCGATTCCATTCAGTACCTTGCCAACGCCGTTCTGAATATGGGATGCGATGAGGCGTCTCAAGCTGCGTACACCCTCGAACTGGGGGGGTATCGCCAAAAGCGCCAAGCCGAACTGCGATCGAAAGCTGAAGAGGTCGCCCGACAGGTTCGTGAGACGGGAGAAGCTGTCGAAATCGCGGACTTGTCGGGAGCCGAACGCCGACAGATTCATACGTTCCTCAAAGATAGCGAGGATCTCGAAACCTTCAGTCGCGGTCAAGAACCCCATCGTACATTGGTCGTTCGGCTCCGTTAACCCACAGTGGCACGTCCGACGCGAGCCGTTCGCCACGAGCCGTTAGAGAACAAGTAGTTATGGATGCGATCTATATTCCCTCCTTACTCAAAGCGCCGGACAAAACTGAAATTGTTGAATTTCGAGAGTTCGTACCGGGCTTAGAAACCTTGATGCCCGTGCGGGGCGTGGCTCGCGTCACCCATCAAGGTACTTATTTAGAAGTATCCGCCAGCCTCGAAACGATCGTGACGCTAACGTGCGATCGCTGCTTGCAGCAATACAATCACCGCATCAAAATCGAGCCGAGCGAACCGATTTGGCTCGACGCCAACCCCACGAATCCCGAAGATCTCCCCATCGAACAAGAAGTGGCCGTCGAGGATTTAGTCGAAACCCTGCGCCCGGATGGAGAATTCGACATACAAACTTGGATTTACGAGCAACTCTGTTTGGCGATTCCCCCTCAAAAACTCTGCAACGAAGACTGTTCGGGAATCCAGGTCGAGACGAACCCCAGCGACCTCACCGATAGCCGCTGGGCTGCACTGCAACAACTGAAAGACCGACTTCCGGGTTGAAAGCCAGAAATGAGTTTTAAAGACGAATTCGAGCTGTTACTCCGCGCCCGCTATCCCGTGATTTACGTGGCGACTCTCGAAGAAGAACGAGTCGAAGCAGCCATCGCTGAGTCAGCCAAATCTCAGGGAAATCGCGGCGTCTACCTTTGGGATTTTGTAGACGGCTACCAAGGCAACCCCACCGATGAGGGGGCTGCGCGACGCAATCCCCTCGCGGCTCTCGAACAGGTGGAAAAACTGCCGACCTCCGCGCCTGCCGTGTTCGTGTTGCGGGATTTTCACCGCTTTCTCGAGGATATTGCGATTTCTCGGAAGTTGCGGAACCTCGCCCGTCGCCTTAAATCTCAACCGAAAAATGTGGTGTTGCTGGCGCCGACGGTGGAAATTCCAGAAGATTTGAGCGAAGTTCTCACGGTGATGGAGTTTTCGCTCCCCGAAGCGGACGAGATTCGAGTGGAAATCGATCGCCTGTTAGCGGCGAGTACTCGTTCTTTGAGCGATCGCGTTCTCGACGATCTGGTGCGATCGTGCCAAGGTCTCTCGATGGAACGGATTCGGCGCGTTCTCGCCCGAGCGATCGCCACTCACGGCGAACTGCGAGGAGAAGACGTCGAACTCATCCTCGAGGAAAAACGTCAAACCATTCGTCAAACTCAAATTCTGGAATTCTACCCCGCCACGGAAAACATTTCCGATATCGGCGGCCTCGACAACCTCAAAGATTGGTTGCTGCGGCGGGGCGGTGCTTTTTCCGATCGCGCTCGTCAATACGGACTCCCCCACCCGCGCGGTTTGATGTTGGTGGGCATTCAGGGAACCGGAAAATCCCTCACCGCCAAAGCGATCGCCCACCACTGGCACTTACCTCTGTTGCGGTTGGACGTGGGACGGCTCTTCGGTGGCTTGGTAGGGGAATCGGAATCCCGTACCCGGCAGATGATTCAGGTGTCTGAAGCCCTCGCCCCCTGCGTTCTCTGGATCGACGAAATCGATAAAGCCTTTGCAGGCGTCAATCGAGGCGGAGACGGCGGAACGACCAGCCGCGTGTTCGGCACCTTCATTACTTGGATGGCGGAGAAAAATTCCCCCGTGTTCGTGGTCTCGACCGCCAACGATATTCGCGCCCTACCGCCGGAAATGCTGCGAAAAGGACGGTTCGACGAAATCTTTTTTGTGGGGTTGCCCTCTCAAGAAGAACGCAAGGAAATTTTTTCTGTGCATCTGTCGCGACTGCGCCCCCATAACCTCAAAAGTTACGATATCGATCGCCTGGCTTACGAAACCCCGGATTTTTCGGGGGCGGAAATCGAACAGGCGATCGTGGAAGCCATGCACATTGGTTTCAGCCAAGATCGAGATTTCACCACAGACGATATACTCGAAGCGGCCAGCCAAATCGTCCCCTTGGCGCGAACGGCACAGGAACAAATCGAATTGTTGCAAGACTGGGCGATGTCGGGAAAAGCTCGTCTGGCCTCTCGCAACAGCAGCCTGACTCGTCGCATCCAAGGACAGCTACGGGGCGATCGCTAAGCCGTTTTTTTCTGAGATTCCGCGTCTATGAACCTGTCGAACCTGGCGAAATTTATTTTGGGGTTTACGTTGGCGATCGCCCTCACCCTCGGAGGGACCCTCGCCGCGTCCTTATATTTGGTGGCACGTCTGACCGCCCTGCCGCCCAAACCAGATTTTAGCGATCGTACCCCCAGTGCCACAACGGTTAGCGCCACACCGACACCCACTCCTGCCCCCAATCCTGCTGCGACGCCGACGCCGACGCCCACCCCAACCCCGACGCCGGAGGCGGGATTGTATCGCGCCCGAGTCACTTGGCCTGAAGGATTGACCCTGCGACAAGATCCCGGTTACGAAGCCACCAGTATCGGCGGCGTCGCCTTTAACGAAACCGTGGTCGTGTTGGAAGAAGCCGAGAACGGCGCGTGGCAACGAGTGCGATCGAGCGCCACAGATAGCGAAGGATGGGTCGTCGGCGGAAACCTCGAAACCCTGGATAACTGATGAGGAAATGATGGGGTGATGAGGCTTAGTGGTGCAGAAAAGTCCTGAAACCCTTGTTAGAAAAGATATCGCCGTATTAAAGGGTTGGCCGCAAAATCCCAGATCGGGATCTGGCTCAAATCTCAAATCATATTTTATGTGTTTTGTCAACCTCCAATCTCGAAAAGTTTTCTGCACCACTGAGGGTGATGAGGTGAGGCGATCGGGAGTCCTCCCCATTCCCCATTCCCCATTCCCCATTCCCTCTTCCCCGTTCCCTCTTCCCTATAAAATTGCGTCCCATCGGGGATGTTAAAATGAATGTCAAATTACATTCTCCGAAATCCCGACCGAATTACCGATGTTAACGATCGGTTCCAGAATACCGGCGTTTGACGACACACTCTAATCCCATTAAGTTCATGGCTACGCTGACGACGAAACCGACTCCAGACCAAAAACTCTCTAAAATTGAGGGAATTAAAGAGCGCAGTAACTTTTTGCGCGAACCCGTCGCGACGGAAATCCTACAAGATACGACGCACTTTAGCGCAGATGCCGTCCAAGTCTTAAAATTCCACGGGTCTTACCAACAAGACAACCGGGACAACCGCGTCAAAGGACAGGATAAGGACTATCGAATGATGCTCCGCACCCGCAACCCCGGCGGGTACATTCCACCCCAACTCTATTTGACGCTCGATCGCCTGGCCGACGAATACGGCTATCAAAACCTGCGGGTCACGACGCGCCAAGGATTTCAACTCCACGGCATTTTAAAAAAGAACCTCAAAGCCTCGATCGCGGCGATCGTCAACAGCATGGGATCGACTTTGGGCGCGTGTGGCGACCTCAACCGTAACGTCATGGCGCCGCCGGCTCCTTTTAAAAACCGTCCCGAATACGATTTCGCCTGGACTTACGCCGACAACATCGCCGATTTACTCGCTCCACAAACGGGCGCGTACTACGAAATTTGGCTCGACGGTGAAAAAGCCATTTCCGCTGAAGAAGCCCCGGAAGTTAAAGCCGCCCGAACCCGCAACGGGAACGGAACTGTATTTCACGATACAGAAGAACCCTTGTACGGCGATCGCTATATGCCGCGCAAGTTCAAAAGCTGCGTGACGGTTCCCGGCGACAACTCCGTCGATTTGTACTCTCAGGATTTATCCTTCGTCGTCATCACTGACGAAAACGGGGAATTACAAGGGTTTAACGTTTTAGCGGGGGGCGGCCTCGCCCGGACGCACAATAAAGAAGAAACCTTTCCCCGTTTGGCCGACGAAATCGGCTATGTGGATAGATCCCAATTTTACGACGTGCTGAAAGCCATCGTCGCCACGCAACGGGATTACGGCGATCGCGTCAACCGCCGCCACGCCCGGTTAAAGTATCTTCTCCACGACTGGGGCGTTGAGAAATTCCGCCGTACTGTCGAGGAATATTTCGGTCAACCGCTGCAACCGTTCAAACCCTTACCCGAGTTCAAATACGAAGATTTCGTCGGCTGGCACGAACAAGGAGACGGGAAGCTGTTTTTAGGCTTGTTCGTGCAGAACGGGCGCATCGAAGATCGCGAAGGATGGACGTTGAAAACCGCCCTGCATCAGATCGTGGAGAAATTCTCGCTTCCGATGCGTCTGACGCCCCATCAGAACATTTTGCTCTACGAAATCGAGCCAGAACAACGGCCGGAGATCGATCGCATCCTCAAAGAAAACGGCATTCAAACCGCCGAAGAACTCGACGGACTCGATCGCTTGTCGATGGCTTGTCCTGCACTGCCGACTTGCGGCTTAGCCATCACCGAGTCCGAGCGTGCCATTCCCGACATTTTAGGACGCATTCGCAAACTGCTCGATCGCGTGGGATTGCCCGATGAAGAATTCGTCGTGCGGATGACGGGCTGCCCCAACGGTTGCGCCCGTCCCTACATGGCAGAATTGGGCTTTGTCGGTCGCGCACCGGGGATTTATCAGTTGTGGTTGGGGGCAGATCCCCATCAAACCCGGTTGGCGGAATTGTATCTCGATCGCTTGAGTATCGACGCCTTAGAAGTTCAACTCGAACCCCTATTTGTCTACTTTAAAAAAGACCGCAAACCGGGCGAACGATTTGGCGATTTCTGCCACCGCGTCGGCTTCGATTCCTTGCGTCAATTTGCCGAAACCTACGATCCCAGCAGCTTGAAACCCAAGCGCAAAGAACGTCATCGCATTCGCATTTATGACAAAGTGTACGATCGCCTCAAAGCCGATTCGCAACGGCTCGGAAAACCCATGTTGGATCTAGCCAGCGAAGCGATCGATAAATACCTCGACGAGTTATCTCAAGCTCAAAACAGCGGAGATAATTAATAGAAAATTCGGTCGAGCCACCTCGTTGAAATTTATCCCGTAGGAACGTTGAACGTCACGTTTTTACGGGATTTTTCATCTGTTTTTTGGTGGTATACGTTGGCGGTGCGTGACGAGGTATTGGTCTAAGAATTTACTCCCTATTTTTAAAGTCACGCACCCTACGCGACTGCTCCAATAAGCTGGGTTTTAAAAAGTCTTCACCACAGAGACACAGAGGACACAGAGAGTTTTTTGCAGAATCATCGCCTCGTTTCCCTACGCGACATATAAATTCAAAGTTTCTGACAGGGACATTCGCGACTGAACGCCCAAGGTCATCGGTGAAACCCGACCTCGGCTGAGGTGTTCTGAGGCAGCACAACCCAGCATGGCGGCGTTGTCCGTGCAGTATTTCATCGGTGGAAACAGAACGCGGAGATGGTGTTCTTCAGCGGCGGCTTGAAGTTGTTGTCGAAGGCTGCTGTTGGCGGCGACGCCACCGCCGACGACGATGGTAGAGAGGTTGGAATCGAGGGCGCAGCGAATTGTCCGTTTGGTGAGGGCGCGAGCGACGGTGTGTTGGAAGCTGGCGGCGATGTCCGCCACGGGGAGTTCGTCTCCTTCGGCTTGGAGGCGTTGAACGAGACGCAAGACGGCAGTTTTCAAGCCGCTGAAACTGCTATCGTAAGGATGAAAGCCGCCGTTGGGAACTTTGACTTTGCCTTCGGGGAGGGGAAAGGCTTTCGGGTTGCCAGTTTTGGCAATTTTATCGATCGCCGGGCCGCCGGGATAGCCTAAATCCAGCAACCGCGCCACTTTATCGAAGGCTTCTCCGGCCGCGTCGTCGCGAGTTTGGCCGAGGGTTTCGTAAATGCCGCAGTCTTTGACGTGAATGAGGCTGGTATGACCGCCGGAGACTAAAAGACATAAAAAGGGCGGTTCCAGGTCGCGATCGCTCAAATAGGCGGCGTAAATGTGACCTTCGAGGTGGTGAACCCCTAGAAAGGGTTTTTGACGGACGAGAGCCAGGGTTTTCGCGGCGGTGAGTCCCACGAGTAAAGCGCCGACGAGACCGGGGGCGCAGGTGGCGGCCACGCCGTCGATCGCTGTCCAGGGGATGCCTGCTGTTTCGAGAGCTTGTGCGATCGCATCGTCGATCAGTTCCAGGTGTTGGCGCGAGGCAACCTCGGGAACGACGCCACCGTAACGTCGATGAATCTCGATCTGAGATGTAACAATACTACTTAAAACTTGACGTTTTTTAACAATTGCCACGGCAGTTTCGTCACAACTTGTTTCGATCGCTAGAATTGTTGACATTTGCAAAGAAAGGGGAACGAGAGAGCGCTATTTTGTATGGTAGGATTCTAGCCAGACATCTTTAACACTGGCTTGTAGTCGCGAAAGCGTCTCAAACGAAGATAACTCAAGACCATTTCGCAACCGTGGGATCTCCAATTTTGGAAGAACACCCGCGTTTTGTAGAAAAGACGAGCGATCTTCCTTTTTAATATTAGGAAGTTTTCGTCGATCGTTGTGTCAGTTTTGTTCACTAAGGAAAGCCTACTTATGCGACGACTATTGGCGCTGGTTTTAACAGCAGTTCTTTGGTTTAGTTTTGCGCCGACTGCTTCGGCAGACGTAGCGGGACTGACTCCTTGTAACGAAAATTCCGCGTTCCTCGCCCGTGCGAAACGCGCCACCACCGAACAAGCCAAACAACGTTTCGAGCGTTACGGTGAAGAACTTTTGTGTGGTGAAGAGGGTTTACCTCACTTAATTGTAGACGGTCGTTGGAGCCACGCTGGGGAATTCATGATTCCTGGCATTATGTTCCTGTATGTTGCAGGTTGGATTGGCTGGGCTGGCCGTAGCTACCTGCAAGCTATTCAGGGCGAGAAATCTCCTGAAGACAAAGAAATCATCATCGACGTTCCTTTGGCAGTGAGCAAATCCCTATCTGCTGCACTTTGGCCGCTGGCAGCTTTTGGTGAAATCACCAGTGGGGAAATGTTTGCTAAAGACAACGAAATCCCCATTTCCCCCCGCTAAGGGTTTGATTTAACGTTTTGGAACTTGGAGATCGTTTATGCAAGGCTTACAAAGATATCTGTCAAGCGCACCCGTTTTAGCTGCCGTTTGGATGTTAATTACGGCAGGAATCGTTATTGAAGTCAACCGCTTTTTCCCCGATTTACTCTTCCACCCTCTGAAGTAGAGCCGCGATCGCTTTCAAGAGCGATATCGTTCTTAGATCTGTTTTGAGATCTATTTTTAGAGCGTATCGATTCCATCGATCGCGACAAAAAGCCCAGTAATCAAACTGGGCTTTTTGTATGGACGTTCGAGTGTCGAACAAAAAATTAATAAGCCGAACCTGCCGCGTAAGCCACCGCAATACCGAGAGCCGATCCGACGACCACTTGAAACGGCGTATGCCCGAGTAATTCCTTGAGTCGCTCTTCATCGAACTGTTTTCCCTCGTGAAACAGCTCGTCGAGAATTTGATTGAGAACCCGCGCTTGTTTTCCAGCAGCTTGACGAACTCCAGCAGCATCGTACATGACGATCGCCGCGAAGATCGTGGCCATGGCGAACTCAATACTATCCCATCCCAACGTTTGCCCGACACCCGTAGCTAAAGCCGTCACCAAAGCCGAATGAGAACTCGGCATTCCACCCGTTTCGACGAGGACGCGCACGTTAACTTTCTGGTACTGCATAAAATGCACCAGCAACTTAGAAAACTGAGCGATCAGACAAGCCGCCGTCGCGACGATGAGAATTTGGTTGTGCAGAACGTGACTAAACTCGTGCATCTCTTCCCTGAATAACGACGATTAGTACTGGCGGCGAACGATAAAATCGGCGATCGCGTTTAAGGGTCGAGCAGAAGGGCCGAACGGGGATAGTTCCGCCTGAGCCGCTTCGATGAGTTGTCCGGCTTGTCGTTTCGACTCTTCCAATCCCCACAAACTCGGATAAGTCGCTTTTTGAGCCTGCAAATCTTTCCCCGCCGTTTTGCCGAGAACCTCCTGAGATGCCGTGATATCGAGGATATCGTCAACAATTTGGAACGCCAAACCGATATTTTGAGCGTAACGAGAAAGGCGTCCGATTTCCTCCTGGGACGCCCCCGCTAAAATTCCCCCACAGACGACACTAGCTTCGAGTAACGCAGCGGTCTTGTGGGTGTGGATGAAATTGAGCGTTTCGATCGAAATGTCCGATTTCCCTTCAGACTCCAAATCGACCACTTGTCCGCCGACCAACCCTGCCGCACCGACAGCGCGACCGAGGCGAGCCACGACCTGCAACAATCGCTCGGCCGGGACGCCTTTCGTTTCCACGGCGATATGCTCGAAGGCGTAGGCCAGCAAACCATCTCCGGCCAAAATCGCCACATCGTCGCCGTAAACCTTGTGATTGGTGAGTTTGCCGCGACGGTAATCGTCGTTGTCCATCGCCGGGAGGTCGTCGTGAATCAGCGACATCGTATGAACCATTTCCAGAGCGCAGGCGGTAGGCAAGGCAATCTCCCGAGTTCCCCCGGTCATTTCACAGGTTGCCAAACAGAGAATCGGACGGAGTCGCTTACCTCCTGCCAAGAGGGAGTAGCGCATCGCTTCGTAAATGCGATCGGGATACGTAATCCCCAAAGAGCGATCGAGCGCCGCTTCGACTAATGCTTTCCCCTCAGCTAAATAGGTGGATAAATCGAATCGAGCGTCGTGGGGCGAATTTCGATCGTCCGTAATGACCATCCCTTTTTCCTTTTTCTGCGTCATGATTCACGAGCGGCCGGCGGTTTCATCAATACTGTCGCGCGAGCCTGTCACTAGGCTACCAGACAGGTCGGACACTGCCCAAGCAGGAATTGAAATCAGCGCGATCGCCCCCATCGAACCGGACAAAAAAAGAGGCTCCTACCCGAGAGTAGAAGCCTCTTTTTTAGAATGTTACCCTCTCGATCTCGCGATCGAGAGATGGTAAAACTCGCCCTAGTCGAGGGGTTTCATCGACAGTACGGGTTCGCTTTCGCGATCGAGTCCCGTCTCAAAACCACCAGCCGCAGCGCGAGCGCGTCCGGCGTGCCAGAGATGTCCGACTAAGAAGAAGAACGCCAGGATGAAGTGAGAACCCGCCAACCAAGCGCGGGGGTTCACGTAGTTAAATCCAGAGTTCGGTTCGGTGATAATACCACCAACAGAGTTGATCGAACCGTTAGGCGCGTGAGTCATGTACTCAGCCGCACGGCGCAACTGCCAAGGCTGAATGTCGTTTTTCAGCTTGTTCAAGTCGAGACCGTTAGGACCGCGCAGGGGTTCGAGCCAAGGACCACGGAAGTCCCAGAAACGCATCGTCTCGCCACCGAAGATGATTTCACCCGTGGGAGAGCGCATGAGGTATTTACCCAGACCCGTCGGACCTTGAGCCGAACCGATGTTCGCCCCCAGTTTCTGGTCGCGAGCCAAGAACACGAAAGATTGTGCTTGAGACGCTTCAGCGTTGGTCGGTCCATAGAACTCGCTCGGATAAGCGGTGTTGTTGAACCAGACGAAAGCAGACGCGACGAAAGCCATCAGCGACAGAGCGCCGATGCTGTAAGACAGGTAAGCTTCACCCGACCAGATAAAGGCGCGACGAGCCCAGCCGAAAGGCTTGGTCAGGATGTGCCAGATACCACCAGAAATACAGATGAGGCCGATCCAGATGTGACCGCCGATGATATCTTCCATGTTGTCCACGCTGATCATCCAGCCTTCGCCACCGAAGGGAGCGCGGAGCAGATATCCGAAAATAACCGCCGGGTTCAGCGTGGGGTTGGTGATGATGCGAACGTCACCGCCACCAGGGGCCCAGGTATCGTAGACACCACCGAAGAACATGGCTTTAGCCACCAACAGCAGCGCACCGAGACCCAAGAGGATCAGGTGGAAGCCGATGATGTTGGTCATTTGGTTTTTGTCCTTCCAGTCGTAACCGAAGAAGGACGAATATTCTTCGAGGCGCTCGGGACCGCGAACGGCGTGGTAGATACCGCCGAGACCCAACACGGCCGAAGAAATCAGGTGAAGTACCCCAACGACGAAGTAGGGGAAGGTATCGATCACTTCACCACCGGGGCCGACGCCCCAGCCGAGAGTTGCCAAGTGAGGCAGCAGGATCAAGCCCTGCTCGTACATGGGTTTTTCGGGGACGAAGTGAGCGACTTCAAATAAGGTCATCGCTCCGGCCCAGAAAACGATCAGACCGGCGTGGGCGACGTGAGCGCCCAGCAGTTTACCAGACAGGTCGATCAGGCGGGCGTTTCCAGACCACCAGGCGAAGCCGGATGATTGCTGGTCGCGTCCGCCGCCAACCATTGCAGTGTTAAAGGATGTTGCCACGAGGTCAAACCTCCATCAAACCTATGTCGTTTGCGACGTACTTTGTGAAAAAAGGCGGCAATGTTAGGAGAAACCGCCTTTTACAGTATGCAGAATAGAAATCCCAAAGATTCGGACTAAAGAGATAGTACCGAAATTGAATTGAAACCGAATTTACAGCGCGTTCCCGCGAGGTAGAACCTCTTCGGGGAACTCGAAGCTTTCGTGGGGTTGGTCGGTGGGAGCCATCCAAGCCCGCAGACCTTCGTTGAGCAAGATGTTCTTGGTGTAGAAGGTCTCGAATTCGGGGTCTTCAGCCGCGCGAATTTCTTGGCTGGTGAAGTCGTAAGCCCGTAGGTTCAGACCCAGACCCACGACGCCGATGGCGCTCATCCACAGTCCCGTCACGGGGACGAAGAGCATGAAGAAGTGCAACCAGCGTTTGTTGGAGAAGGCGATGCCGAAAATCTGAGACCAGAAGCGGTTCGCCGTCACCATGGAGTAGGTTTCTTCGGCTTGGGTCGG
>NZ_JAQNCQ010000026.1:0-9384 GCF_028368005.1 Geitlerinema sp. CS-897
ATTGTGGAAGGTTTAAACAACAAGTTAAAGCTGATTAAACGCAAAGCTTATGGATTTCGTAATTTCTGCAACTTTGAGCTTAGGAGTCAGCTTTCTATGATTTTTTCAGATTGATTCTGCATCTTAAGTTCGGAAGAGCCCTTATCACCTCAAACTCCGAAGACCCAAATTTCGATCTTAAATTGTGAGTGTATTACCAAACATTATGGCTTTTATCGTGTTTACCGACCTCGACGGAACGCTCCTCAACTCTGAGGATTATCGTTACGATGCGGCGCTTCCGGTGTTGCAAGAGTTGAAAAATCGCAAAATTCCCGTGATTCCCGTGACGAGTAAAACTCGGGCGGAAGTAGAACTGTTGCGCCGACAAATCGGATCGAACGATCCCTTTATCGTGGAAAACGGAAGCGGGGTGTTCGTGGCGCGAGGAGACGATCGCTTCGATGTTTCTGATACGGATACTTGGGAAGGATATCACCTCAAACGTTTCGGCTCGACCTATTCGGAAGCCCGACAACAGTTAATGAAGGTGGCGACTCGTTTGGGCGAGGAACTTCACGGCTTCGGCGATTTGAGTCCCGATGAGGTGGTGGAATTAACGGGGTTGTCTCTCGAAGATGCCGAACGCGCCAAAACTCGCGATTTTACGGAACCTTTCGTGACACCGAAAGACCTCTATCCGAAAACCCTCGAAGAAGTGGTGGCCAGCGTGGGCTATCGTGTTGTCGTCGGCGATCGCTTTTCTCATTTAATTGGTAAAAATGCGGGGAAAGGAAAGGCGGTGCGCTGGCTGATCGATCGCTTTCGTCGCGATACGGAAGATTTGGTGACGGTGGGGTTGGGAAACAGCCCTAACGATTTGGAACTTCTGGAAACGGTCGATCGCGCGATCGTCGTCCCCGATATGCTAGGACGTCCCCATCCCCGGTTGAGCGATCGCGGTTGGGAAGTCGCCCCGACTCACGGTTGTCAGGGATGGGCGAGCGTTGTAACGTCGATACTTTAAGGGGCGATCGCTTGGGTTTGTAACGTCGCTAAAATCGATTTCTGAACTCGTTCTAAAGAGTCTCGAGTCGGATCGATTTTGGCAGTAACACGCAATCCTTTTAAGCTACAAGTTAAATATTTAGCCAAGGTATAAACATCTCTCGATTTAGGGATTTCACCTCTGTTTTTTGCGTTGTTTAAGGTATTGAAAAACGCTCGCTCTATTCGTTTAAATTGAGCGCGAATCGATCGAGAAATTTCTGAATCGTTAGGGCAAAATTCGATCGCTGAATTGACAAGCAAACAGCCTTTACACTCTCGATCTGAAAGACTAAATTCAATGATTCTATTAAAAAAATCGACCAGATCGCTCCAAGAAGAATTGGGATCTTCTAAACGCTCGAGCGCCGAACCGACGATCGTTTTGTTGTAATACTCTAAAACTTCACAAAAAAGCGATCGCTTATCGCCAAACGTATCGTACAAGCTTCCACGATGAATTCCCGTACTCTTGACGAGAATTTGAATAGAAGTCCCTTCATATCCATATTGCCAAAAGGTTTTCATAGCTTTTTCGAGTATATCTTCTCGATCGAATTCTTTATAGCGTGCCATAGCGAAAAACTTATTTAAAAAAACAACAGGTGTCTCGAGAATTGAAGAGTCGAGACAAAAACTCGACTAAAAAATCAATAAAGTAGACATTTTGACACAGACTTCAACGTGAAAATGACTTTAAACTACGTCCGATCTGATATTCCGTTTTTGTCGCGATAAGCGCGATACGCGGATCGAGAATACGGGTATAGAAGACAAATATCTCACCCGTATCCCTCGACCTACAGTATATTAAAAGGGAAGGCGAACTGGCGGTTCGACACGAACACCCAATTCTGTCGGACATTGGGGCAAACGAGACGCCACGATCGGCCCGGCGTCTCCAGCTTCTTGGATAAGACGAATTCGCTCTTCGTTACAAATTGCAATTAACTTTTCTTCGTTCGGAAGGCGAACTTCAAATCCTCGGAAAAACGCACCTGCTAAAATTTTAACCAAATCTTCAAAGTCGATCCGACTCACTTCGGGTTCGTCGCGATCGAGGCGTCCGAGTTGCTGCAACTGACCGACTTCGATCTCTTGTCCTCGGTCTGGGTTGCGAACCTGGATATTTCCTTCTAATACTTTAAAGTTTCCCTTATTGTCGTCGGCATCGACAATAAAAATCGTACCGCGCACGTCGACGAGAAATCCCGACAGACAGCCATTGACCGGACCGCTGGCGATGAGTTGTCCGTTCTGAACTTCGACGCACTGACCGACGATAACGGAAGAATCTTCCCCCAACCGTCCGACTGCGAGGTCGTTGATAAATACCAGTCCCGCTCGAGCCTCTTCTGTGTGAACGTTTTGTCCGAAATCGGCGATGCTATCGACGGCGGCTTTTTCTTCTTCGACAAACACTTCGTCGCTATCGAGAATTTCGACGATCGTGGCTTGGGTGATTTGAGCGGTGGCGGAAAAATGGGGAACGGCCACGACAACGGCCGTTAAGGCGGCCAACAATAGGATAAAGAGACGATGTCTGTGGCGTAAAAACAAACGTTGCATCGATGACATGGGTAAGTTTAACTCCTGAACGCGATCGCGCTGCACCCCGATTTTCAGTCACTTTAAAGAGTTTGTAGGGTCGAGCTATCGAATACGAACGCACGGGTTTCGCAAAAGCTCCAAACTTCAATATACTCGAATTTTAAAAGGCGATCGCCGTTGGGCGCGGGTCGAGTATCTATTGGCGACGCTCAGGTGCGATCGCGTAGGGTCGCCATTTCTGCTTCGACGCGTTCGAGAACTTGCGTTAACGCCGGTAACACTTCTAAGGTTTTGTGAGATAAGTTTGGGTTGCGTTCGTAGGCGTTGCGAATTTCTTCGAGCTTTTTTTGCAACGTTTGTGCGGTCAGGAGAACTTCTTGACTGAGATCGATCAGTTTTTGCTGGTTGTAAAACTTGAGCGCAGCCCCGCGCAAGACTTGTAACGTAGCTTCCTCACCGTAGTCTCCGCGCATGACTCGCAGTTTGAGCAACACCCGCGTACTGTTATACAGCCGTTCGAGTTCGACCTCTTTTTGTTGGCGAACGGGAAGCAGGGGTAAGTCTGCAAATCGTTTCAGCTCGTTGATAATACTTTGAAAAATTTCGAGGGGTAGGCGATCGAGTACCGATTGGGGAACGCCATCTTGACTCCACAAAATGCGTCCGCTTTCGGCTTGACGGGCGAAGTGCAACCGTCCGATTCCCCCCATCAAAACTCGTGCGAGGAGTTCGGGGACGATTTGAGCTGGCGCAAGCGTGGCGAGAACGCTTACGGGACTGGCGAGATATCGCGCTTTTATCTGTATCGTAGGCACTTCTGGGGCTTCCTCTTCAGTAACGGACTTGCTGTCGCGTTGCACCGTGGAGGTGTCGGGGGTGCTGTCGGTGGTGTGGTTGAGATACGCCGAGAGAATGGCTTGGTGTTCGCGGGCTGCCATACTCCGAGGTACGATCGAACAGTTGAGATAGCTCAGGAGTTGGCGCAGGTACTCGAGAGCAGCGGTGTCGTCGGGATCGACCATTCCTAGGTAGATGCGACTCCCTTCCATTGAGAGCGGAACGACTTGATGGTACAGACAAACTTCAAACGGGATGAGTTTGTCGATCGAGTTGAAAATCCAATCGGAGTTCATGAAAATCTCATACGAGAATTCACGGAGGGTAAGCCCTCCAAGCTGGGACAGACGCACACCGATGACTCCTCGATAGCTCAAGCAAGCTCGCTCGATCGCACCGCGTTACGAGAGGCACGTACGGCGCAAAACATCGAGCTACGAAGCTATTCTTATCTTAGGTTCGATTTCGGTTTCTGACATCGCGTCATTCCGTAGAATTACGGATTTGTTGGGCGCTCAGATAGAGTTTGCTCCACTCTCCCATGACTTGACTGCTTTTTAAATCGAGGGCTTCGGCGATACGCTCGGGGGTCTCGCCGTCTTTGAGGCGCTCGAGGATCTGTTGCTGTTGGGGAGTGAGGCGATCGCGGAATTGTCGCCACTCGCTGGGGGTCAAACCTAACTGGTGGTCTTGTAGTGAGATCTTCAGCCAACTGGCCACGAGTTCGGGAGATTGTTTGAGGGTAAAGACGCGAATGGCGTGGTAGCTGACTTTTTCGCGCAGTCGGTAGATGTCTCTGACCGGAACGTCGAGCTGTTTGGCGATGTTGTCTTGCGAGTATCCTTGGAGGTACAGGGCGAGCCATTGGGCGGCGAGAGGACTGACATTGTCTTCGAGGTACTGGGCGAATTCTCGGGCGACGAGGTCTCGCAGGGTTTGCTGTTCTTCCCAGGCGCGATCGCTGTCGTATTGGTTTAGGGTTTGGGCGTCGATGAGGTTGACGGTATCGTCGCTGTCGGACGGGGCGACTTCAGCGGAGACGAGACGGATCAGTTCGACGGTGGGAACTTGTGTGAGTCCGCCCCGTTGCGATCGCCGCAGGTAGTTGACGAAGCGATACACCAGCAGGGGTTGGTTGCGTACCGGACGCAAACAGTATTCTTCTAAGCTGGCCAGGACGAGGGCGTTTCGCAAACGGGATTCGTCGGTACAGGTGGCGATACGTTCCATTTCTCGGCGCAGGTAGCGATCGCTGTCGAGCATTTCTTGAACGACCTCTTGTACCACGTCCACCACGGTACGCCGTCGGTCTCGACTGAGGGCGACCCACGTGCGAATTTTGTTTCTCAGCAAGACGAGGCTTCCCAAGCGTCGCACGAGATGGCGATAGCCCGCTTCGGGGGATACGTTGAGATATCGCTGACGGAGGATGTCGTAACGAAATTCCATCGACTGTTCGGCGATTTGGCGTCGGGACTCGTCGAACTCGTCGAGGCGATCGCGATCGCTTCCGAGCAACCAACACACGATACCGCTGTAGGTTTGGCTCGATCGTTCGGGATGTTCTCGCTCGAGGCGCGATCGCCACTGACGCGCTAACGCTTCCGCTCTCCCCATCAGGTTTGGTTCCTTTCTCTGCTGTACGCTTCTTTTTTTATCCTATTGCGATCGCGATCGCGATTTTCAGTTTTGGCAATTTCCTCCCACAACGCGACGAGCCTAGCTGCGACAGCCAGGCTCTTAGGAAACAAGCGATAGAGTTTTCAAACAAATTCGATAGTTTCAACTTCTCGGCGACGCTCCATCTTCACGTCTTCCGAGCGAGAATATTTGACTTTGTACGGAAGGGATGCCGTACAGCCTGTGTCCTCCCCTAGCCCACCCCGCTGCCAAAGCTTGACAAATCGAGTAACTCCAGTTCTATAGCATTGAAGGCGGGCTTTATTTGGGGAGCAACCGAATCAGCACCAGACCCGTTGTTGAGATAGGTTTGTTTTCTAGTGCCACCCCGAAGATTCGGGCGGTCGGAAAAAGAGGGGTCCAGCAATAAACCAAACAGTAACGTTATCTGACGATAAGGTTTACACGCGATCGCTGTTGGCTCCAATATCGATATCCTGCATCGTCTGGTCTTTCCGGACTTCAGGTATGGTTTAACTCCGCACTGTGCGGCGGGCGTACCACTCATTAGCGGCGGTACAGGCTGGAGAACATCAGCGATGAGACAACCAGTTGGGGCGAACACTGAACTATTGTCTCTCTCCCGATTCGAGCGAAGCTTGCTGTTTTTTTCGCTCTACAGTGTTCGATATTTAAGATAACATAATTCTCTGTTATGAAAACCATAACTTAAACTAAATTTACATTTAAGGATTTCCCTTCACAACCCGAAAAAATCTGTTATAGTGGTAAATGCCTGAGAAAAACATGGCTTGGTAGCTCAGCTGGTCAGAGCAGGGGACTCATAAGCCCAAGGTCGTCGGTTCAAGTCCGACCCGAGCCACTTCTAACCCACAACATACAAAACCACCCCGATGGGCGATCGAGCTGATGTAGAGTTCGGTCTGGGATTTCGGCCTGGATATCGACAGCAAGTCTCGAAGCCTTATCGCGATCGGGCGAGCCGAAACCCACCCGATCGCCTCGAACCCTACACGTTAACAGTAGACTTCGACTCGCTGAAAAACGATTTCCGAATCGTCTCAGCCATTTGAGGTGGCGTTAACCCCAGATCCGCTTTCGACTCGTCCGGTTTCGCGTGGTCGACGAGTTTGTCGGGAATTCCCAATCGTTTCACCGGGACCACCACATCTTCGTCCATCAACGCTTCGACGATCGCCGAACCGAAACCGCCCATCAAACAACCTTCTTCGAGGGTGACGACTTTACCGATACGTTGTGCCAGCGGCGCGATCGTCTCCATATCCAACGGCTTGACGAACCGTGCGTTGACCACCGTGGCTTCGATCCCGTGTTCGCTGAGAATTTCGGCAACCTGCAACGCCGGATTGACCATCGTTCCGTACCCGACGAGTAACACGTCGTCGCCACGGCGCAACACTTCACCTTTGCCAATTTCGATGGGTTCCCAGCCTTCTTCCATCAACGGCGCACCGTAACCGCTACCGCGAGGATAGCGCATGGCGATCGGACCTTCGGTGTACTCGACTCCCGTGACTAACATTCGCTGCATTTCCGCCTCGTCCTTCGGTGCCATAATCGTGATGTTGGGAATGCAGCGCAGATAGGCGATATCGTACATTCCTTGGTGAGTCGGACCGTCTGCACCCACAATTCCCGCCCGATCCATACAGAAGAACACGGGGAGATTTTGAATACAAACATCGTGAATAATTTGGTCGAACGCCCGTTGTAGGAACGTCGAGTAAATGGCGACCACCGGACGCATTCCCTCACAAGCCAATCCCGCCGCCAAGGTCACAGCGTGTTGTTCGGCAATCCCAACGTCGATATACTGCTTTGGCAACTTGGCTTGCAGTTTTTCTAACCCAGTTCCCGTGGCCATGGCGGCGGTAATGCCCACAATTTTCGGGTTTTCTTCCGCTAACGTGACCAAGGTTTGGGCGAAAACTTTCGAGTAACTTGGTGGAGTGGGTTTCTTGGAGGGATACGCTTTCCCCGTTGCCAAGTCGAACGGTTTCTGTGCGTGATATCCAACCTGGTCTTTCTCGGCGATTTCGTAACCTTTTCCTTTAACCGTGGCCACGTGAACCAGAACGGGGCCTTCAATATGATGTGCTTTGTTAAAGGTTTCGATCAGTTCCGAGAGGTTGTGGCCGTCAACGGGGCCCATGTAGGTAAAGCCGAGTTCTTCAAAGACAGCGCCGACTTTGGGGATGGCGAGGCGTTTCATCCCTTCTTTGACCCGTTCCATTTCGGGGGTGAAGGTTTCTCCGACAAAAGGTAAGTGTTTGAATTGTTCTTCTAAATTGTCGGTCAGGAACTGCACGGGGTCGCTGAGGCGCATTTTGTTGAGGTAGCGGGGAATCGCGCCGACGTTAGGCGAAATCGACATTTCGTTGTCGTTGAGAACCACCAACAGGTTGGTTTTGGGGAGATGTCCGGCGTGGTTGATGGCTTCGAGGGACATTCCCCCAGTCAACGCCCCGTCTCCGATGACAGCGACACATTTGTAGTTATCGCCTTGTAAGTCTCGGGCTAAGGCCATCCCCAAGGCGGCGGAGATGCTGGTGGAGGCGTGACCGGCGCCAAAATGGTCGAATTGGTTTTCGCAGCGTTTGAGATATCCGGCGACACCGTCTTTTTGGCGCAGGGTATGGAAGCGATCGAACCGTCCGGTGATGAGTTTGTGGGGGTAGGCTTGGTGTCCGACGTCCCAGACGACTTTGTCGCGATCGAGATCGAGGGTTTGATAGAGTCCGAGAGTGAGTTCGACGACCCCCAATCCGGGGCCGAGGTGTCCGCCACTGGCGGCGACGGTTTGTAAATGCTTTTCTCGAATTTGACGGGCAATTTCTTCGAGTTGGTGAATTGACAACCCTTTTAGCTGGTTCGGGTGAGTAATTTCACTCAGATGCATAGGTCAGATTACCTTGGTTCGTTTGTCGTAAAAGGCGGCGGTTCGCCGGTGGAGAGGGGGTTAAGTTTTTTTAACCTATTCATTTCAGTTTGACTTAATTCTTAAAAATAGTACAAGCTTGCCCGAAACTGGCGGTTCCTTAACACAACGAAAACCCCACCGCAAGCGGTGGGGATGACTAACGACAACGGATTGAGAGAGTCGAGAGAGGAAGAGTAGAACGCTTTGTGCGAGAGGGCTTAGGGAATGAAGCGGCGATGTGCGAGTTGTGGGGTGAGGCTGTCTGTCGGTTACACTTCAGGTCGAGATTGAGGGGAGGCGGAAACCAAACTCACGGGTGGGTCGGACGATCCTGCGATCGCTTGGAGTCGGTTGGCGAGACGAACACGAGTCGAGCCTGGGGTTTCGTCCGAAGAGAAGGTTTAAGTTCCGGCTTCGCCGGTGAGACGACTGCCAAGGTACAAAGACGCTGGGTCTACTGGCATCGATCGCTACATCGACTGTAGCGGGGGGAAAAGATACTGCCAGAGCGATCGCGTTGTCGATGGCGTTTCTCTGACGGGGTCTCTCGATGTGACAGGTCGGGAGTGGGTGAACTTCCTAATTTCAGAATAGAAATGTCGAAACGCGATCGCCACTGTCGTTCGATAAACTTTAAACAAGCTTGATTTTAGCCTCCGTAAAAATACTGAAATTGTAAAGCTCGTATAAATTCAAATAGGAACGATGAACATTTCTGAAATTTTCGTGACGATCGCGAGTCATAATGTTGACGAAATGGTTGGGTTTTACGCTCGCCTGTTCGACTGTTCTCCAAAAACACAAATCTTAGGTAAATATGCTGAGTTTTGGATGCCGGGGTTGAAACTTGTAATTTTTAAGCCTCAAAAAACGCATTTTTGCGAGTTCGACGATCCGGCGAGAAGTGGATTGAGTTTGTGTGTCGAAGTGGACAATTTAGAAGACGCGATCGTCCGTTTAAACGATTTGGGTCATCCACCACCGAGAGACATAACAGTGGCGTCTCACGGCCGCGAAATCTATGCTTACGATCTCGACGGCAATCGTTTAATCTTACATGAAAAACGGTAATGTGTTAAATCGCAAAAAATACGAGAAAAATATTTCTTTAATTAAAAAGTTTTTGGATTTATATTTTAACTATAGCAACCCTAAATCATACGGAATCCGAATTTCAAACACTGATTTGCCCCAGTCAGACAAGTCTTTCTCTGTGTCCTCTGTGTCTCTGTGGTGAAGACTTCTTAAAACCTAGTGCAGCGTCAACTCTAAGAATTAGGGTTAACGGGAGTATTGAGGTAATCTGTAGGGAGCGAGCCGGAGTCCCATGCAGAAAAAATACATTGTGCGCCTGACAGCAGAAGAGCGTCATCAGCTACAGGCAGTGA
>NZ_JAQNCQ010000027.1:0-8333 GCF_028368005.1 Geitlerinema sp. CS-897
GAAAGGGAGAGGGGGAGAAAGGGAGAGGGGGAGAAAGGGAGAGGGGGAGAAAGGGAGAGGGGGAGAAAGGGAGAGGGGGAAATCGTTCCCCGTTATCAATTGTCAATTCTCAACGCGGCTAATTGCGCTTTGGCTTTGGAGAGGGACTCGAACCATTCTCGGGTGGGATCGCTGTCGGCGACGATTCCCGCCCCCACTTGTCCCCAGACGCGCCCCCGAGATACGAGTAAGGTACGAATGAGAATGTTGAGATCGAGGAATCCTCGGATGTCGAGATAGCCGCAGGAACCGTAAAACAAACTGCGACGAACCGGTTCGAGTTCTTCGATAATCTCCATACAGCGAACTTTCGGACATCCGGTGATGGTTCCGCCGGGAAACAGGGCGCGTATCAGATCGATCGCATCTCGAGATGTCTCCATTTCCCCAATTACGTTACTGACGAGGTGCATGACGTGACTGTAGCGCTCGATCGCCAGTAACTCGTTGACGCGCACGGAACCCCAACGACAAACGCGCCCGAGATCGTTGCGTTCTAAGTCCACTAACATAATGTGTTCGGCGTTTTCCTTGCGGTTGTCGAGCAGTTCCGCTTCTAAGGCTTTATCAGTTTCCGGGGTGTCTCCACGGGGGCGCGTTCCGGCGATGGGGCGCGTTTCGGCGATTCCGTCGCGCAGACGCACCAACCGTTCCGGGGAACAACTCACCACCGCACCCCACGGCGTATTCCAATAACTGGCAAAAGGCGAGGGGTTGATTTCGTGCAAGGTTTGATAGAGTTGCCAAGGATGCTGAGCGGTTTGTGTCTCGAACCGTAGCGAGAGGTTGGTTTGGAAGATGTCTCCGGCGTGAATGTAGTCTTTGGCGCGACGCACCATCGTCTCGTAATCTTTCTGGGAAGAGAGATAGGTAATTGGGGAATTCGTCGGCTGAGATTTCGGGAAAACCCACGCATCTTCGTCTCGGGTTTCCCATTGCTGCTGCATTTCGTCGAGTTGTTGCGGCGAGGAGGCGGCGAACCATAGGGTATCTTGGAGGCGATCGAGGATGGCGAAGCGTTCGGGTTCGTACCAATAGGCGACGGGAAAGGGAAGACGATCGCGGCGACGGTAGGGTAAACGTTCGATTTCCCAAGCGAGATCGTATCCCAACCATCCCAACCATCCGCCGATAAAGGGAAGGTGGGAAATGTCGGGATTGGGTTCTGGGGTGGAGTAGCGATCGCGCAAACGTCCCAAAAAGGGTAAAATTTCCCCGATCGCGGGGGTATAGAGTTGTCGTTTCCCCCCGAAAACCCGAGGGTTTCCCGCACAAATGGAAAACCGCGCCAGTTCGGGATTTTCGCAGCGAGTCGGACTTTCTAAGAGCGTGGAAATTTCGTCGCGGAGAAACAGGGCGCGAAAGACATCTCGGGCGGTGTGAGAGTGGAGGGAGAGCGATCGCCAAAACCAGGGAGTTCGCAAGGTCATCAAAACGCTAAAATTGGCAATTTACGACGTGGAATGATTAGTTATCTTAAAGGTTCGATCGCCAGCGTTGACGTATCGACACCCAATCGAACAATGCTGACTGTCGAAGTCAACGGAATCGGCTACGAACTGCAAATTACACCCCGCTTGGCGAGACGCCTTCCGCCGTTGGGGGAGTCGTTTCAAGTGTTTTGCGATTTGCAGCAACGCGAAGATCGTCCGGTTTTCTACGGCTTTGGAAGCGTCGCCGAACGAGATTTGTTTCGCCAACTGATTCGCGCTAGCGGTGTCGGTTCGCAACTGGCGTTGGCGCTTCTCGATACTTTGGAACTGTCGGATTTGGTACAGGCGATCGTCACGGGAAACCACCGCATTCTCTCGCAAACCCCCGGTGTGGGGAAGAAAACCGCCGAACGGATTTCGTTAGAACTTCGCAGCAAACTTTCGGAGTGGCGTCAGCGGGTGCAGTTGGAAACGGTTCCCGAAGCGGGGTTGACGGCGGAGATTCAAGAAGACGTAGAGATAACGTTGTTGGCGTTGGGATTCAGCCCCGAAGAGGTGATGAAAGCCATCAACGCTTTGGCGAAAGATGCGACATTTCGCGATCGCCACGACGCCGAGGCTTGGATTAAGCGAGCGATCGCCCTATTGTCGGCGTGATTTTCGGATTAGGGAAGCAAGGGAGCTTCTTCAGGGAAAAGGGAAGAGTGAAGAGGGAAGAGGGAAAAGTGAAAACAGGTAACAGTTTCTCTTCGTCTCCTCATTTCCTCATCGCCTCACCGCAACTCACGGAATTCAACCATTGGGGAAGAAACCGATCGAGCCACTGGTTGACGGCGACGGTGTGACGTCGGTATCCCCGTCGGTGGAGATGTCCCGATTGCGCTCCGGGTTGGCTGAGTTGGGAAGCGCCTGACACCAGCCATCGCGCGAGGATGCTGCGTGTCATTTCCGGGTGAAATTGAAAGGCGTAGGCGTTTTCGTAGCAGAAAGCTTGGTTGGGAAATCGTTCTCCGGTGGCGAGTCGTGTTGCGCCGGGGGGAATCTCGAACCCCTCGCTGTGCCATTGATAGACATAGGATAAATTCCCGAAGAGCGATCGCCCTTCTGGGGTGGCCTCAATAGGATAGTATCCTATTTCGACTAAATTATCGGGGTGGCGAGAGACGTTGACGCCGAGAACTCTCGCCAGCAGTTGCGCCCCTAGACAAATTCCTAAAAACGGCTTTCTCGAGTTCAAGGCGACGGGAATCCAATGCAATTCTTGGCGAATGTGGAGCAGTTTGTTATCGTCGTTGGCGCTCATGGGACCGCCGAAAACCACGGTGGCGCTGTGGCGATCGAGGGTTGGGGGAAGTGCTTGACCGACAGCGGGAATTCGCACGTCGAGATCGTAACCCATTTCTTGCAAGTACTCACCGACGCGGCCGGAATCGGAGGTGGGTTGGTGGACGATGACGAGAATTGGAAGTGGTTTCATGGGCAAGCGATCGCTGAAAGTTAGGGTTCGTTTTTTTAGGTCTAATTTATCTATTTTAGCTTAGTATTTTGCGGATCTTCTGAATTTAAGGATTGAAAAATGGCTGCGATCGCGATCGCTAAAATCCAAATCGTTTTATTCTTTTTTCAATGGGGTATTCTGAGTTTAAGGTGATAAGCTTATTTTATAATAAGTAAAATCCTTACTGTAGGGGCGTCATGGCAATGCGCCCTCGCCCAATTTTGCATTCAAAATAACAAATTACACCGCAATTTCCGAAGACCCTTTTAAATTTCAATAATTTAGACAATTTTCAGAAATTGAAATATACCAAAAAATATTTTTGCGATCGATAAATTTTGTTGGGCTTTCTTTAGATTATTCGAGCGATTGAATATCGTTCAACAGAACGATCGCTTCAATTATATTTTATGCTAAGAATTTTAAAACAGGAGCTGTTGAAGGAATCTAAACCGTGAAAACAGTATTAGTGACGGGAGCGAGTGGCTTTCTCGGATGGAATTTCTGCAAACTCGCCCGAAAAAATTGGCAACTTTCTGACGTACGCATCAGCGGAACCTATTACATCCATGCCCTTGACATAAAAGGGGTAGATATGATAAAGCTCGACCTCACAGACGAACGATCGGTACGCGAAATGTTCGAGACCGTGCGCCCCGACGCTGTCGTTCACACCGCTGCCGTATCGAGTCCCAACTTTTGCCAAACGCACCCAGATCTGTCTTACGCGGTCAACGTGAGGGCGTCAGTAACACTAGCGACAATCTGCTGCGATCGCTCGATTCCCTTCATCTTTACCTCCAGCGAACAGGTATTCGATGGCGAACAGTCCCCCTATACCGAAACCGACGCCGTTTGTCCGATAAACCTGTACGGCGAACACAAAGCGATCGCCGAACGGGAGATCTTACAACGTTACCCCATCGCGACCATCTGCCGAATGCCGTTAATGTTCGGTTGCGTTCCTCCAACGGCGAATAGCTTCATCCAACCGTTCCTGAGTGCGATGCGAGACGGACGAGAACTCAAACTCTTCGTCGATGAATTTCGTACCCCCGTCAGCGGCGATACGGCGGCGAAGGGATTGCTAATCGCTCTCGAAACGGGTATGGGTATCCTACACTTAGGGGGGCGAGAGCGGATTTCTCGCTACGAATTCGGACTACTGTTAAAAGAGGTTTTCCAACTCGAACAAGCCCGAATCGAGCCTTGTCGTCAAGCCGACGTTAAAATGGCTGCCCCTCGCCCTCGCGACGTCGCCTTAGACAGTTCCAAAGCCTACGCCCTCGGCTACAATCCGCCTTCACTGAAAACCGCCCTCTTAGAAATTCGAGGTAAAGTGTAAACAGACGGTACAAAACGACCGTCGGAAAGCCACATAGTAGGGTGCTTTGGCTTGCAGTATTTCCCAACAGCGAGGATCGATCGCCCGTGCGCTGCGCCCCAAACCTGAACGATGCCTAAATTCGAGCGTTTAGAGCCGATCGCCAATTCCATTCCGTCTGCTCGTGAAAATCCCTATCCTGTTTTACAAGTCAGCCGCGACGGAATTCTACAGTATGCGAATCCGGCCAGTTTAGCCTTGTTTGAGGGACGAGAGGACGCCATCGGCGATCGCGTTCCTCATTTGTGGCGAAGGGCGATCGCGACATCCATCGATACAGAAACGACACAAACCTTTGAAGTTCCCATCAAGCATCGCTGCTTTGAGTTTACCGTGGTTCCGAGTTCCTCCGACAGGGCGAACCTCTACGGCGTCGAGATTACCCAACGCCATCGCGCCGAACGCGCCCTACAAACGGCCAACGAACAACTTCAGCTCATGGTACAGCAGCGTACCGCCCGGTTGAAAAACAGCGATCGCGAACTGCAACTTCAGCTATGGGAACAGCTATCCCTCCAAAAACACCTTCACGAACGAGAACGCCAACTCGACGCCATTTTTCGCGAAGCCGCCATCGGAATCGCCCTGTTGGACGTTCGCGGAAACATCGTTCGCAGCAACCCCGCCTTACAAAGGATGCTCGGGGAATCGGACGTCACGTTTTCGGAAAAGTCGTTTCGAGAGTCCATCGCCTCGGGAGAATGGGAAGACGCCGTCAACGAAGCCTTGACGCGAGACAATTCACTCCCCAAAAAACTGGAACTGCGCTATCGTCACCGCAACGGTTCCACCTTCTGGGGAACGCTTACCCTGTCGGCGATTTACGACGAGAGCGATCGCGTCCAGTATCTCCTGGCGATGGTGGAAGACATCACCGACAGCAAACTAGCCCGAGATGCCCTACAGTTAACCCAGTTTGCCATCGATCGCTCCGCAGACGCCGCCTTGTGGATTTCACCCTCGGGAACCTTCGTCTACGCCAACGAAGCCGCTTGCGACGGGTTGGGATACCCCCAAACTCAACTGCTGACGATGCAGTTTTACCAGATCGCCCCGGATTTCGACCCTCGAGACTGGCCGAGTTTTTGGGAGAGTATTCGCACCTCCAAAACCTTCGCCTTTGAAACGCGGATGCAGCGTTGCGATGGCGAAATTTTTCCAGTGGATTTGAGTCTCAATTATATTGAATTTAACAGTCGTCAGTATATTTGTGCTTTTGTTCGCGATATCACCGAACGCAAACAAGCCGAAGAAGCCTTACGCACCGCCCAAGAGCGCTCCGAACGATTGTTATTGAATATTTTCCCCAAAGCGATCGCCAAAGACCTCAAACAGCGCATCAACGAATATCGTCAAGTGGGGGCGGCGATCGCGCAACGGTTCGAGGACGTTACCGTATTGTTCGCCGATATCGTCGGCTTTACGCAACTGTGCGCCAACAGTCCGCCGTCCGAGCTAGTCCGAATGCTCAACGAAATTTTCTCTGCTTTCGATCGCCTCACGCAAGAACGAGGACTCGAAAAAATTAAAACCATCGGCGATGCGTATATGGTCGTCGGCGGACTCCCCGAACGTCGAGACGACCACGCCGAAGCCGTGGCAGAATTAGCCTTAGCCATGACTAACGAAGTCTCGCGATTTAGCGCCCACACCGGAGAACCGATTATCCTACGGGTGGGAATTCATACTGGACCTGTCGTCGCTGGCGTTATCGGACTGAACAAGTTCAGTTACGACCTTTGGGGCGATACGGTGAATTTAGCCAGTCGCATGGAATCTCAAGGAATTCCCGGTTGTATTCAGGTGACGAGAGCCACTTACGAACGACTCCGCCATCGTTATGTGTTCGAGAAACGCGGGAAGTTATTTGTTAAAGGACGCGGCGATACGATCGCGTATTTGTTGAAAGAAAGACGGAGAAGTTGAAACGGGAAAATACTGGTTTTACCCAACCCGACAAGTCCCTCTATCCCCCAACCCCCCAACGCAGCGGGGGGCTAAGAGGGGATGTGGTGAAGACTCCTTGAAACCTAGCTTATCGGAAACGGATTCCGTATTACACTACGATCGCAATAGATTTGATGTAATTTTGTTGCAAAATTGGTTAAGTGTTGTAAATCAACGCCAGCGCACGACTGTCAATTGAAGTCACTGCATTTTAGACGACTTTCACTCTCGCAGAAACGATAAACTCGAGGGTTGCAGGAAGAAAGTCGTAAATCGATCGACCGCTATTTTGAGTCGTATGGCGAACCACAGTGGGCGATCGATAAACCTCGAATTACACCTCTATATCGTTATATCTAAACCCATAGATCGATCCTCGAACTCTGTCTGTACGATTACGTACTTAACTGAGTGTAGTCTTCCCCGAACCGAGCAAACGCTCGAACTCTCGCTGTACCACCCCATAACATTCACAAGCAGACGCTTCCAAACCCTGTCGATCGAGGATGGTAATTTTTCCCCGACTGTAGCGAATTAAACCTGCTTGTTGGAGCTTTCTCGCCGCTACAGTTACACCAGAACGTCGCGTACCGAGCATCGTTGCAATAAATTCTTGAGTGAGTAGCAATTCGTTTTGTTTGATACAATCTCGAACGGATAGGAGCCAACGCGCCAATCGTTTTTCAATGACGTGTCGGCGGTTACACACTGCATTTTGAGAGACTTGTGTAAATAGAGCTTGGGTATATAAAAGTAACGTCTGTTGTAACACGCCACCTCGATCGAACTCGCGTTTGAGAAGATCGGCATTCAGTTTCCACGCATCACCAGCAATCTGAACGATCGCAATATTGGATGTAAATTTACCTCCTAAAAATATCGGTAAACCTAAAACCCCTTCCGAACCAACTAAACCAATTTCTGTGGTTGAACCGTCTAACATTACCGACACTAAAGAAATCATCGATTTGCTGGGAAAATAAACTTTTTGGATCGGTTCGTAGGCTTCGTAAAGAACTTCTCCAACTGCCAAATTGACATACTCTAAATAAGGCGCAATACGACGATATCCTTCAGGAGGTAATGCCGCTAAGATTTGGTTGCTTAGGGTCACACACATAACTTCGTTTCGATTGCTTTCTTACTTAATGTGCTGCTCGATACATCCTGGTTTTGAAAAGATCGAATTTTGCTTTCTGATAGTTCAAGTAAAATCCTACACCGATCTTGCTAATCTCACGCTCAAAACGTAGCATTTTATGAATCAATTTGAAGTTTTGATAAAATTTCCTCTATCTGATTTCAGTCGAAACAACTCAAAACTTATTTTAGCTAAAAAAAGAAATCGATCGGGTTACAATCTTAAGACTTGTGTGGTGATTAAAAGTCTATTATCAAATGCCATATTAGTATATTGTACCATTTTCTAAAAAATAGAAGATTTACGACGCCGATCGACGACTCGATCGAAAATGCAAAACGATGGCACGACTTATCGAATAACATTAAGTTTCTAGGGAGCTTACTTAATTCAATCTTGTTTTGTTCCTTTATTGTACCTAGATTCATATTTTTTATCTGTACGATATCGTACATAAATAAAACGAACAAAAAAGAAATGAATTTTCAGAATCGTATAAATGGTTGCAATACTTTTATATCAGTTGTTGTAACCCGATCGAAAAATTGGGTGAATCTCATTTTTGTAAAAATATGACTTTGAGGTGGTTTGTGTTTCGGCGTCGCTCAACCCAACAACAGTTCAATTCAGTGCAGAGACGCCGATCTTATAAATTTACGTTTTTAAAATGCACCCAAAAAATCCGATGGAAATCGAATGGAATTAAGTAGGGATTACTGAGTAGGGCTTGCTGAATAAGTCTCCAGAGCGGATTCTGATGCCGTACAGCTTGCCCAATGGTCGTTTTGGACTCTAGCTTCCCAATTGAATCGGTAATCGCCGACGAAAATCCAAGGTTTTTGAGCTTCTCGATCGGAAAACCTTGCACCATTTTCTGAAAAAAAGTCCCAA